>JADFXA010000100.1 GCA_015233755.1 Desulfamplus sp.
AGATGAAAAAAACAGATTAACAATAATAATTTAGGAATAAAAAAATGGATAGCAAAATAATAGATAGTAATAAAAAAATATTTTCTCAACTTGTTGATTTTCAAAAAAATATGTTTGAAAATTCTTATGCAATGTTAAGCAATATGCAAGAGCAAGGCGAACAGCTTTTCAGCAAAGCTATTGAAAAAAATCCTTTAGTTCCTAACGACACTCTTAAAGTGTGTACATATTGGATGGATTTTATCAAGAAAAATAGAAAAAATTATAAATCATACATTGATACAAATTTCATAAAAGTTAAAGATATTTTTCAAATTAATGAGCCAACAGATTCAGGCAGCATTAAAAAATAATCTTTATTTTAAAAAATGATTTAAAGATTTGACAACTTTTAAAAAGTTGTCAAATCTTAATCTTTGATAAAACCTAAAACCTTATCAAATCTAATTAAAGATAATGGAGACCACCTGTGGATAATGCTACAACTCTTTCAGATTCAGCAATAGACGAGATTCCTAAATTACTTTTAGGATATTTTAATGCTGCCAATAATCTTGTTTCAGGTATAACAAAGTATAATAATGATTTTTTTATACCATTTCTTACTGCAACATTTTATTTTAATAATGTTGAAATGTCAGGAGTTCATAAAGATTCTCCATTAGAGCAGTGGAACGCATATATGAAACTGCTTGAGTTTAATTTAGAAATCCTATCTCGATACCACTCAGGCACTGTTGATGCTTTAGAAGATTTTATTGAAAAGGAGTCTAAAGAGCTATCACTTGCAATTTACAACACCGTGTTTAATCGTGATGGAGAGAAACTTACCGATTTTTTTAAACGCCAATTTGACATAATTGAAGGTGTTACTCAAAATTTCCCAAAAGCTGTTAGAGATATTGAGCCAGAATATGGATTTCACTTTGAAAGAGGAGAGCAAAAGCCATTTGCAGAGACTGAACGCTTCTTAGTATATCCTGTCCTACCAACAGATAGCAAAATTACGATAGATAAGACGGCAAAACCTGTTCTTATAATTCCACCGTTTGTTCTTGGCAGCAATATACTTGGTTTTTTACCCAAAGATAATAGAAGTTATGCCCATTGTTTTGCAAATCAAGGTATTCCAACATATATTCGTATTATGAAAGATATTAATACAACTCCTGCTTTTCAGGTTATGACAATGGAAGAAGATGCTATAGATACCCGTTTTTTTTGTCAGAAGATAATGGCGCAGCATGGGAACAAGGTAACTCTTAATGGCTATTGCCAAGGTGGCTATAGCGCTTTGTGCAATATCCTGTCCGGAGAGCTTGATTCTGTAGTTGATGCACTTATAACCTGTGTTGCCCCAATGGACGGCACAAGAAGCAAAGGGCTTGGGCATTTTCTTAGAGCTCTTCCTGCAAGATTTAACAATCTGCTCTATGGAACAAAGACCTTGCCTAATGGTAATAAAGTTGCTGACGGTAATCTCATGGGCTGGGTTTATAAGCTCAAAAGCATTGAGCATGAAGCACCTATTGTCTCTTTTTTCAGAGATATGTTTATGATTGCACAGGCAGAAGAAAAATCAGTCAAACTAAGTAAAACAGCGTTAGCGTTAAATTACTGGCTTAAAAATGAAAGGACAGATATTCCGCTTGCAATCACATCAATGAGTTTTGCCTCATATAATATTCCTGTTACACCAGATGGCACCTTGCCCGTAACCATGTTTGGAAGACCTCTCAATTTCAAAACAATTGAGGAAAAAAAGATTCCTTGGCTTCTCTGCTATGGCGAAAATGACGATCTTGTAGAAAAAGAGACAGCACTTGCTCCATTAGACTACATAAAAGTTGAGACAACACCCTTTCCGAAAGGTCATGTAGCCATTGCAACATCATGGTCTCATCCCGAATCTGCATATGCTCTTCATACTCGGTTTGGTAAAGATAAACAGTATCGGGGACCCGTAAGGTTTCAGATGGATTTAGATTCCCAAATAGTTAAATCGGAAAATAGCAACAAAGTTTAGGGTAGTGTTCTTGATGCTTGGTTTTAGAACACTACAAAATAACGTATATGTCCTTTGGTATCTTAAAATCAGATTTATGGGAACAGCATAGACTCTACTTTAGCTAAGAGATCCTTAAATGGAGATGCTTTTGACATCATGTGCTGTTTTCCAACCATTCCATTTTTAGTGTCTGATGGCATAACAAGCGAGGAACAAAAGAGAAGAGGGATATTTTTAGTATCTTCAGCGTCAAATATCGCTCTTGCAACATCGCCGCCATCAACACCAGGCATCTCAATATCACAGATTATCAAATCTGGTTTTTCTGTCTTAGCAAGGTCTAAAGCTTGTTTACTCTTATTTGTAAATACAACATTGAATTTTCCTGTTTTTTCAAATTTTGTTTTAAGAAGCGTAGTAACCGATGGATCATCATCAACAAGCATTATTTTCTTTAAATCTTCCATAAGAAAAAATCTCCTTATTTTTTATTTAATCTTTCTTTCAGCCGATGGTTAAAACCATCGGCTGAGTTAAAAAAGTCCTCTTAAGAGGACTTGGACAATGCAGCCCTGAGCTAAACTAAAGCTCAGGGCTGCAAAACAAATTAAAAGCTCAAATTAATACCTTGTTCAGTATATATAAATTAACTTCTTTAACTTACTGCTAATTCAATTGCCTTTATGAAATTCTTATTCACATTTAACATAAACTCTTCCCACTCAAGACCATATTTATAAAATGCCATTGAAGAGAGCTTTTTGGTTATAATGGCGTTTCTGTAAGCAACCATCTCATCAGAGTTTAAAGTCTTCATAATCGCTTCTCTCCCAAGCTTGGTTATAAGAATTTGTGGAATATAATTTTCCATAACATTCCAGATAATTTTATCATTTTTAAGAATTGTTTGAAGGTTAGCCTCACAAATATCTTGAAGGCTGAAAATCTGTTCGCTCGTCTTTTCAGAAAGTTCAAAAAGTGGGATTGATGGGTTTGCATCATGGATTTTAATGAGCATTCCAGTTTCAGCGGATGAATATTTTTGAACAAGAAGCATGATATCCTTTGTCAATGCCCATTTTGTCGCAACATCTTTAAGGAGCTTCTCCTCATAATCTTCGCCTAAAAGAAAAGCTGTCAAAACCTCTGCAATTGAACTGCTAAATACTCCTCCCTTGTTTGCCGTTGAATCTTTTATCTGTTTGATATTTGTTGATGTGGCAATATATCGCCTTGAAGCATCATCAAAAAAGACATTTGCACCTTCAACAATGAATTTTAACTCTTTGAAGTTATTAATGAAACTTTGAACATTTGCATGGTTGATTGTATCTTTAAAACCTCCGCAAGGTATGAACGCCTCAATATTTGCTTTAGCTATAAATTTACGGTTTGCGGGATCAAGTAGAAATGTTCTATGAAACATTGCGCCATTTTCAATAAAAGTTCCATCTGGCAGGGTTATCTCTTTTGATTTTAGTGGAACCATAAATCCATCAGGACTTAATTTTTCAATTGGAAACGCAAGAGAGTTTGCCCTTGGTGAAGTATGACGCATAAATGCAATTTTCATTAACTCATTTTTATCAAGACCTTCTGGGTCAAACAAAATTGAACCGCCATCAATAATCAGGCATATTTTTCCTTTGTAGCACTGAATCTGATTTGCTCCAAGATCACCATCTGGACCTCCTGTCATCATAAGATTTAGGTTCTCTTCTTTTGCTCCATAGTGGTCTATCATGGTTCTAAAAGAACTCATAATACAGGTGGTTGTCATTCCACTTGTTGCAATTGGATTCTCTTGAGATTGTAGAGAAATATTGTTTGCTAAAGAACTGCTTGAAGCAGCATCTTTTTGAGAATCTGAGATTTTGCTCTTATCAAAAATGTTGTCTAATATATGATTCATATTGGTTGTTATCACAACAGAATCACCATTTATCTGCAACTCTGTTCCACTCTTTTCCCTGTCAAACAGACCAAAAACATCACCATTTGCCAAAATTCCGTATGTGTCATGTGGAATACCAAAACTCTTACCAGTTGTGATTGTCCTCCAATATTTATAGCCACGTTCCTTTGCATGGTATGAGATAGAGTCCATAAGAGGTGCTGTCCCCTCATCAGGACCAAAGAATATCATCTCTGTTTTGCCATAGTAATCAATAATTGTCTCATGCCCAAGCATTAAATCCATAATACCTTCTGTGTAGTCATATAGAGCATCAAGAGCGTAGCCATTTGCGTAATCAGCATGAGGCACAACAACACCTTTTGAGCCACTTTCGCAAATATCTTTATGTTTAAGCCTCTGAGCCTTTGGACCTAAAGCATAATTGAGAAGAACAGCATTATCAAGCTCTGTACTATGGTTTGATGGAGTTACCCTTATTAATCTCAATCCACCCCTTGCGATGTCGCTTGCTCTAAGGTGAGTTCCACTTGCATAGTGTCCATTTACATAAAAGATACCATAGACAAATTGATTAAATACAAGAGGATCAAGAATTGAGTTGTCAAATCGGAAGGCGTATGATCGTTTTTCAGGCTTATAAAAATTGGTTTTAAGGGTGCAAGCTACAAATTTAGCTATAAATTTAAAAATATCATACCCAAGTTTATAATCCATGAATCTTCCAGATATTATTTTGTCAAATTCACCTAATTTCTGATTAAGTTTTTCATCTGTTATCTGCCTTGCCGCTTTAGGGTTGAAACGGCTATCAAAAACATTAAATAGAAATTTAATCAGGTCTGGATGCTTTTTAACAATCTCCATAATTATTGCAGCAGTATATGCTGATTTGTTAGATGTGTGAACCCTTGAAGCAAAAGCATCTTTGTAGTCGTCATTGGAGAGGCTTGACATAATCTCTCTATCGGTTAGGTTTTCACTCTCTTTGTAGATAAACATTCTAACAAAATCAATTGCATTACCAGCAAATAGCATCTCTTTAAATGTAAGTTTTTCTTGCACATAAAGCTCTGTGATCTCGCTTACCCTGAATGAGAGGTATGCACAAAGATCGTTTACAAGCAAAACTTCTTTTTTGATTGAAAGCTCTCCAAGTGCGTAAAGTGAGCATATTGATGAAGGAATAGAAGATTTCCCCCAATATGGTTCCCAGTAAGCTCTATTTAAAATAAGGCCATGATCTTGAAAAAGTTTCCTAAAAACAGGCAGTTGAGGAGTTGGAAAATCGCTGTTAAACATAAGCCTTGTTTCGCCAGTAGCTGGCAGATTAAAGGTCTCTATTAGTGGAATTACTGAGTTCTCGGACGATTTGAGGAAATTTTCATAGCGCCTTCTTGTTGGTTCGGGAGTTGCTTTATAATCACCAGCAAGATTGAACAAAAATCTCGACTGTTCAAACTCTTTTTTGGTAAAATCTTGGACTGTTTCTGGTCTTATGAGGTAAGTGTAGTAATTGCTTTTTGGACTATAGTGGTATTCTCGCCGATGTCCTGACATAAGAGGGGCAAGAATATTCTCCATCTTATCTCTTGTCTCTTGTGTGGCGATTCTTACCCTTTGGGCATCTGATGCTATCTCTAAGTTAAAATCAATATCAGCTACAAGTCCGTAAAGGGTTACTTTGCCATCTTGAAACCTCATACTTGTTGCAATTGAGTATAAAATATATTTCAGAGAGTCTTTTTTAATATGTTCAAAAAAATAGTTTGGTAAATCAAGGTCATTTAATAAAATCCCAGCAGCCATATTAATACAACCAGCGGTTATCAGCCCTTCTGACGCAAGATCAATTACTGCTTCATATAAAATACGGGTATCAAGGTTTACACTTTGTGCTTTATCAATTATATAGCTTGATTTTGAAATATACTCTAACTTGTTAGACATTTCAGGGTTTTCCATGAACTCTCCTTATGTTATTGATTTTTTTGTGGTAACACAAAAAATCATCTTGGTTATTTTGTGAATTTTATTTACTGATTGAATTGAAATTTAAAATATTTTTCTTTCTAACACAACTTTTAAATATACGGCAAACAATACTATAAAAAGAGCTCAACTTTGTTGAAAGGTGCAACTATGAATAGAGACAGAAATGGAATAGTAGTTCTTAATAAAAATCAGGATATTTTTAATCTATTCATAGAAAAGGCTTCTTTAGAAAAATCCTCTATAAAAAGAGAATATAGCCAACAAGGTGATATTGCAAACCAAGAACAAGAGAACATCAATGAACAATACAAAAGGGAACTAAGATTTGATAAAAATGGTATGCCATTTTTAGACAAAGGACAAAGTTTATACAAAATATTTACAGATACTGATAAAATGGAGAAATATAAAAATAGAGAAAGAGACTATAATTTAGAGGAGAAAGATGACTCAGAAGATAATGATAAGAGTTTTTTTGAACTAATTGAAGCATCATTAAAAGGCAAAAATAGAGATGATATGATGCGTGAAAAATCAGATAAGCCGTTACCAGATCCTATTCCATTAAAAAAGAGATTGAAACGGTATCCACCTCCCCAAGATGAGATAGACCTTCATGGATACACTTCAAAAGAGGCTGAATCTAAGACAGAGACATATTTGAGAAATTGCTGGAGAGATGGTCTTTTTACGGTTCAGGTTATTGTTGGTAGAGGTATTCACTCTCCCTATGGTGCTGTTCTTCCTGATTTGGTTGAAGATTTGTTAATCAGACTCAAGAGAGAGGGAATTGCTCTTTGGTTTGAGTGGGATAGAAGGACAAAAAGCCAAAGCGGATCAATTATTGTCTATCTAAAACAGTTTTAGGTTTTATCTTATATTTTTTAACAAAACTTGTAGGGTGATAACTTAGTTTAGCGTGTCTTAAACCCTCATCTCCTAAATCTTGCTCACGGTTAATTGTTTCGTAATGTTCAGTAATAATAGATGCAAATGCCTGATTTACAAATTGCCACAAACCTTTATATCCATTTACCGCTTTCTCAAAATGGATTACAAAACTTTTACCGCAGGCAAGCTCCTCGCCAAGAGAGTATGCAACTGGCGTATCTTCCACATAATAGATTGCACCGCACAGTTGTAGCTTCTCTCCTTTTTCAAGAGCCTCTTTTGCAGCACCGTAATCTCCCTCTTCACTACCATTTTCAACTCTATTTTCTCTCCATTTTTCAAGAATTTCTAAAGCATCTGGCAAATACTCTTCAAGAAGAGGGCGGGCTTCATAGTTATGGTTATTTACAAATGCTTTTATAAGGTTTCGTTTCTTATGATAATTCCTTCCTGGAAGATCAGCTAAATGTTCTCTTTTATAGATATAATCAAAGTTATCACGATCTTCAAAAACATCATAACCAAGATTTAAGAAAAAATCTGCCTGACTTTCTGATGCACATTTTAGAGTCAAATGCTCATCAAACAATCTATCCAAAATCTGCTTTTGAGGAATCCCAAATGGCAGCATAAAAAATTTTTCTTTATTATACTTTAGCTTATCTCCGTTTTTTGAACGATCCTCTCCTGTAATAACCAAAATCTCTAAGTCATCTTGTGAAAAACTATCTTTGGATATCTCTAAATCATCC
>JADFXA010000101.1:0-4228 GCA_015233755.1 Desulfamplus sp.
ATTACAAGTGGTCCACCACTATCTCCAAAACAGGCATCTTTCTCACCATCAATAAATCCAGCACAAAGCATATTATCAGTTATTGCATCTTCCCCCAAAATTTCACTACACTCTTGGTTAGATATTAAAGGAAGATCAACTTCTTGTAACTGGTTGGGATATAAGCTTCTCTGTTTTTGAGCTTCTGTATCACCCCAGCCTATAACAGTAGCCATAGTTGTACTCTCAGAGGAGGATGAGATATTTAGAGAAGGATCGCTATCTGGTGTTGCAAGAAGATCAATTGGAGTTTGGGCAGATGCTGTTTTAAGCTTAATCAAAGCAACATCATTATCTGTCAAAGAAGGATCATAGTAAGGATGGAGAATTATTCTTGAGACTTCAATCCTCTCATAGTTATTAGGAGCTGCCTTTAAATCGACAGTACCTAAAACAACATCAATATCACTAATATCAGTAATATTTGTTGGTGAGTCGCAAACACAATGAGCAGCTGTAACCACCCATTGAGGAGCTATTAGAGTGCCTCCGCAAAACTGCCCAGAGTTAATATCTTCTTGAATTTCAACACTATCAACTATAGCTGTCATCCACGGATATTTCGATGGATCATCTACAGGGTTACCCCCTACTATACGAATCTGTTTAGCAAAAGATTGAGAAGGTAAATAAAAACCTGCAATCAGAAAGATAGCTATAAAGAAAGGGGTAACTTTTTTCATATTAAATAACCTTTTCCTGCATCTGTTCAATCAGCTCTACCAAAACTTTATCAGCGTCTTCAACTGGAATCTGACAGGTACCAACTTTTTTATGACCTCCACCGCCATGTTTAAGCATTAATGAGCCAATATCAGTGGTACAACTTTTGTTTATAACACTGTATCCACATGTCATAACGATATTTTGGCGCTGAAATCCCCATACAACTTGAATAGAGACATTTTGCTCTGGATATAAACTATAAAGAATAAAACGGTTTCCTGTGTATATTTCTTCCTGATTTCTTAAATCCAGCACAATAACATTACCTTTGATTGTTGTATTTGCTTTCACCATATCTTTAAAAAGAGTATCTTGTTCAAAATAGCGGCGAGTTCTCTCTTTTACATCTTCAATCTCAAGAATCTCATCAACAGTTTTTTGGCGGCAATACTCAATCATATCCATCATAAGTTGGTAATTACTAATACGATAATCGCGATACCTTCCAAGTCCTGTTCTTGGATCCATTACAAATGAGAGTAAATCCCATCCTTTTGGATTTAATATTTCATCTGCTGTAAAATTACCCGAATCAGCCTTGTCAACAGCCTTTACAAGCTCATTTAGATGAGAATTATTAAATACTTTTTCTCCACCATAATATTCATAAATTACACGAGCAGCACTTAAAGCCGAAGGGATACTTACTCCATTATATTGCCCATAAGCCTGTCTCTCCATCTCACTTGAATGGTGGTCAAACCAAAGACCGCATCCCTTTACATAAGGAATATTAGCAAGGACATCATTTTCATCCACCTCAATTTTTCCATCTTGAATATCTTTTGGGTGAACAAATTTAATGTCATCAATAATTCCTTTTTCTTTAAGAAGTGCTGCACATCCTAAACCATCAAAATCTGAACGGGTTAAAAGTCTCATAGTACGAATGCTCCTTTTTTTTATAAGTGTATGTATAGCTGCATTGCAGTCTTAAGTGATTTAACCTACAAAAAAATCATTGTTTTTGCAACAGATATGCACAAACAAAAAAGGTCATGCTTAATCGTTTATAGCAACCCACTTTTTTATTGTTTGATATACTTCATGATTGTTGAGAAGGTCCATGTGGTTCATATTATTACCAACCCACTTATGGTTATCAGGAAATAAAAGGTTGAAATCAGGATTTGCATGACTACCCAAAGCACTGTTTAATGGTACAAGACCATCTCCAACAAGGTTCTTACCTATTGTGCATGAGTCTTTAATTGTAGTAACAGCAACAGCATAACAGTCAATGTTTTCTGGTAGAGAGACAGGGATACGAGAATCAGTTGAATATTCAAATCGTCCTTGCTCTTTCCAATCATCTTCAAGAATATTTCCATAACGTAAATCAGTAACTCCAGCACTCCTGATTTTTCCTAAACGAGAGAAAGGTGCACTATATGGGTTGATTGATAAGAACATATCGATCCAGTTACCAAATCGTTCTAAAGGAGAGCCATGATGCGGTGTGCCAAGACAGATTAGTTTTTTCACATATTTCAACCATGTATGATTAGCAAGTTTTCCATAATGAAAAGCGCTTCTGGAAACAAGCCCACCCATACTATGCGCAATTATAACTATCTCTACCGGCTTATCCATTATGCTGTTAGATATTTGATTAATAAATTTCTCCATAAGTTCAGAGAATGCCTTACCATTCTCTGAAATGTGTAGTCCTGTGTTATAATGCAAATATAGAGGAGTATATCCAAAATCACGTGATAGCTCTGCTCCGTGATCATGTCCATCTCTGTTCCATTGCAAATCATTCATGCATAATCCATGCACCATTAGAGCAATTTTGCCATTAGATTCTATGAGTTGATTTAAAAAAAGATCACCATCAGAGAAAGATTCATTATCTATAGGTAATGTGACTCCATTTTGACGAAACTGCATATTAATGGCAAGAGGGTTTTCGGAAGCTGCAAGATGATCTCCAATAATACCATTTAGAGCTGATATAAAAGCCTCATATAAAGGTATGGAGATTGGAGGAGAGAGTGGGTTAGAGCTATTTGATTCAATCATAGCAATGATTTTATTTAACGCAACATCCATCTCATTTCCAACCAATTCTGTTACTGTCCTTATGTTGTGATAAACCATACCTGTAATACCTGTCGTATGTTCTTTGTATGGAGAGTCTAAAATACCATTTAAGCTCAGAATTGTTTGATGTAGATCCTCTACAAGAGAAGTAATTCCACTAACTGCTTCAGTCGCTAATTTTCCAATACCACGAATATCTGATATATGTTTTATAGTTGTCATTTTTTTCCAGTGAGTTCTCTTATCTTGGAGCATAATTTATATGTATGTAAAAAAATATCAAAAAAATAGTGCCTATAACTACAGAAGAATGTCAATAAAAATAATATGGAGCTATTTTTAGAAAGCCTTATCTTAATATTTCAATTGGCATTAATATTGCTTTTAGTATGTTTTAAAGTCAGTATTGATTTAACTAACTGAATTAATGGAGGTAATGCTATGAAACTTACAGATATAAAAGATAATCTTAATATTGTAAATTCTGTCGATTGGGAGATGACTCCTGAAGAGGCGATTGCTCTTCATCTTGAGTGGGGTCAGTTAAGAGGCTTAAATTATTATAGAGACAGTAATAATGAGACTGTATATTTTGCAATAAACAACTGGAAAAATCCTCCAACTGTCTCACTTGTGAGACGTAAAGGTTTTGATTCTGAGGAGCTTTCAACATTTAGAATGCCGCCAATGATTGAAAAAAGATTTATTGATTCAAACGGAAAACATAAAGGTGTATTTGCGGTTGAAGGAGAGGTAAGAGATTGGCTTAAAAAAGAGCTTAAGTGTTAATTACAGAAGAATAAATAAAATAGAACATAAAATGAAAACCCCTGAGATATAAATATATTTCAGGGGTTTTTTATTGTTTAGCTTTAGGTGTGATACCCTTGAGCTTGCGGCAAAGCTGCGTTATTCTATCTACTTATTACTCTTTAGAAAAATCTTCTTTTGAAGCACCGCAAACAGGGCATTTCCAATCATCAGGCAGGCTGTTAAAATCTGTTCCAGCACCAATTCCATTATCAGGATCACCTACTGCAGGATCATACACATAACCACAAAGATCGCATACATACTTATCCATACTTAACACTCTCCTTTTCATTTAATGTTTAAAAGTTTTAGTTCAAACGCGTAATTACAATATTAATTAAACAGACTACAAGATTAAGTCTAAAAAAACACTATCAAATTAGTTAAAACGCATTACCAGAATCAAGCCCAATGGATTTTAGAACATAAGCAAGTGGACAAAATCCCGTAAAAGCAGCTTGGATCATATTAGCACCTATAAAGCCAGTTAGCCATAGCCAGTGGATACTATGTGAAACTGCAAAAATTACACTCAAAAGAACTAAACTGCCAGCAACTGCAAAAACTATCTTATCAATATTCATTTTGTTCACACTCCTTAAAA
>JADFXA010000101.1:4327-7489 GCA_015233755.1 Desulfamplus sp.
GCCAGCAACTGCAAAAACTATCTTATCAATATTCATTTTGTTCACACTCCTTAAAATAACTATATTAAGCAAATTTCGATTTAAACATTGCTAAACAAAATTAAGATAGATTTGACAATTTTCAAAAATTTGTCAAATCTTTAAAATCAATATTCCATCTCTTCTTTAGACACTTTACCCTTAAATAAATTATATGTCCACATCTGATACACAATAACAATAGGAATAAATACCACCACAACGCCAAGCATAATTGCCAAGGTCATCGGGCTTGAGGAGTTGTTAAAGGCTGTAAGGTTATATTGAGCATCTAAAAGTGATGGAAATAGAACAGGGAAAAGACCAATTATACCGAAAAATGTACAGCTCACAATTGTAATAGCAGATGCACACCAAGCACTAAAATATGCCTTTTTCCCAAGATATACTTTAATTGTAAGAAGGGAGAGAACCGAAATGAGAATCACAATAATATATGCGGGGTTTGAAATATAGTTATTATAAAGATTTGTTGCAAATGCAGAGGCAATAAGAAATAGCACGGCAACAGGCACAAGAAACAGCCATATTTTTTGTGCAATTGCAGAGGCTCTCTCATTAAGATCGCCTTCAGTTTTCATTGCAAGCCAATTTGCACCATGAAGCATGAAGAGCAGAAGGAATAGAACTCCACCAAGAACTCCGTAAGGATTTAAAAGCATCAAAATATTTCCATGATAGATTCCCTGACCATCAAATGGAATACCTCTGAAGATATTGGCAAATGCAACTCCAAAAAGAAGTGCTGGAATAAAACTGCCAATAAATATACATAAATCCCACACTTTTTTCCAACCAGCATCTTCAATTTGTCCTCTAAATTCAAATGCAACACCTCTTAAAATTAGGGCAAACAAAATAAGTAGAAGGGGAGTGTAAAGAGAAGAGAACATTACAGCATAAACCTTTGGAAAAGCAGCAAAGGTTACGCCGCCAGCAGTAATGAGCCAAACTTCGTTACCGTCCCAAAATGGCCCAATTGAGTTAATCATTGCTCTTTTATCTTCTTCAGATTTCCCAAGAAAAGGATAGAGAGTGCCAACACCAAAGTCAAAACCATCTGTCATAAAAAATATTGCCCACAAAAGACCCCAAAGAAAAAACCATATTGTCTGTAGCTCCATCGTAAAACTCCTTATTATTTTTTTATATTAGATTTTACATTAATGTTTTGAATCAGCAAGTAGAGATACGGGTCCTTTTATGGCGTGTTTTGCGATTAAATAGTATCCAACACCTCCAAGAAGACCATAGATTACAATGAATGCAATTAAAGAGATCATAACTTGATAACCAGCAACTGGTGAGGCAGCATCTGATGTTCTCATTAATCCATAAACAATCCATGGCTGACGCCCAACTTCTGCAAGAACCCAACCCATCTCAATTGCAATATATGGAAGTGGTATAGAAAAAAGCATAATTTTTAAAAAGGTTGGAGATTCCATTAATTTATCTCTTCTGAACCAACCATAAACCATCAAAATTATAAACAAAGTTCCAAGCCCTACCATAGTTCTGAAGGCCGCAAATGTTATAGCAACAGGTGGTCTTTCATTTGCAGGAAAATCGTTTATTCCCCTTACTGTTGCACCAAAGTCGTGATAACCAAGAAAACTTAAAAGTCCCGGAATTGAGCCAATCTCAATTAAATTTTTTCCAGCTTTTTCGTCTGGAATTGCAAACATCACAAGTGGAGCCGAAGTTTGAGTCTCCCAATGTGCTTCCATTGCTGCAAGTTTTGCCGGCTGAACCTCTGCTACATGAGTTCCATGAAGGTCTCCGGTAAATCCAGCAACAAGAGATGAGACAAGGCCAAAAACAAGAGCTATTCTAAATGATTTTTTAAAGAACTCAACATGCTGTTTTTTCAAGAGATGCCAAGCACTTATACCCATCACAAAGAAAGCACCAAGAAGGCAGGCAGAAGGAATAACATGCAAAATCTCAAGAATGCTGAATTTATTGAACAAAACTTCAAAAAAATCTGTCATCTCAGCTCTGCCGTTGCGGATAGTATAGCCTACAGGATGCTGCATAAATCCGTTTGCTGTAAGAATCCAGACAGCAGATAGGTTTCCCGCAATTGCAACAAGCCACATAACTACAGCATGAGCTTTAGCAGATAACTTTTTCCAGCCAAATATCCAGATACCTATAAATGTTGACTCCAAAAAGAATGCAACCGATGCTTCAATAGCAAGTAAGGAGCCAAAAACATCGCCAACATATTCAGAATATCTTGACCAGTTTGTTCCAAATTGGAACTCAAGGGTAATACCAGTTACAACACCTACTGCAAAGTTGATAAGAAAAAGTTTACCCCAGAATTTTGTCATCTGAAGATAGATCTTATCACCTGTTCGGACATATTGAGTCTCCATCCAAGCAATGATTATGGAAAGCCCAAGTGTTAAAGGCACAAAAAGAAAGTGAAACATGGTTGCAACGGCAAATTGCAGCCGAGATAGAAAAACAGGATCCATTATATATCCTCCTAAAATGATTAAATTTTTCAACTGAACTAACTTCCAATAAGCCAGTTCCTAATTTTTTATTTAGTTATATTAGTTTATATATAAAATTTATAACTAACCAAACCAGAAATTAAAAAATATTTCAAGACTAAAGCAATCCGTATGCCATTTTCTAAAGTATGAATTTAAGAACCAAATTTTTAAATATTTTAGAACTTTTTAGAAATTATTAAATCTATTGTAAGTTTAATTTATCTATTGTGGCTGTCTCATTGATTCAAAGTTGTATCACCAATAGGTGCTACACTTAAGTTTCATTAAAATGGCTATACTTTCAACAGTAATAAATTGCGTTATTATTAAGTTTCTAAGCCGTGTGCTAAAGCTATGGGCGATTTTTTTTAAATTATCAAATCTTTAAAATCAACGTTTTATGGATAGAAGACAAAAAACACTTAATAAATATAAAGTGGTATGGATGGTGCATTCTGAAATGTAATAATAATTTTACAAACTATCTAAATCATCTGATACTTTGATAACATGAATTTGGATTTTTTAATCTATTTATATTTTATGGGAGCCTTTTTGCCATGCATAAAAAAGAGTGTGATATAAATATAGAGAAGACTCTTGAGCTTGCCGA
>JADFXA010000102.1 GCA_015233755.1 Desulfamplus sp.
AAGAGAAAAAAGATTATGACTTAAAGGAGAACGCTGATTTTGAGGCTTTGGTAAAAAGTAAATTTGCTCAAGATGATACTATTATGGTTATGTGCAGGTCAGGACACAGAAGTGCAGCATCGGTCAATCGTTTGACAAAAGCTGGTTTCACTAATGTTTACAACATAGTTGATGGTTTTGAGGGTGATAAAGTTGATGGCAAAAGAGATAAGAATGGCTGGAAAAATTCTGCTGCACCTTGGACATACGATTTTGACCTTAAGCTGATTTATGCACCTACCAAATAGTGATAAAAATACGATCAATATAATTAGAGCCTGTAATTTCACAGGCTCTATCCCAACACCCCAACCCCAATAAGTTAGAACTCAAATGCTATACATTAAAATCATATCCTTGTGTATAATTCTTGCTGGAGTAGAGACTCTGCATGGCATAACACGCACTATATTCATTGCCCCCAAGATTGGGAATAAACGAGCAAAACAATACAGCGTAATCAGTGGAACATTTTTGGCTTTTGTTGTTTGCTATATATTAGTGCCTGGACTCAATATTAATGTTGACTATCAATTAATTTTACTTGGTCTGACTCTTTCGGGTTTCATGGCGATGTTTGACATAATATTGGCTAAATTTGTGGTAAAACAAAAATGGCGTACAGTTATGAGTGATTTTAATCCTGCAGAAGGAAATTATTTGCTGTTTGGATTGATGGTATTGGTAATCATTCCTTATGTAGTAATGAAATTACGGGGGCTTCCTTGATTGATTCAGACATAAGGTATTTGCCTAAAAGCATATTATATTGTTACCTTCCATTCCATAAAAATTTTAGAGCCCGTTAAAATATTCACTCTATTACAATCTATCTTGCTCCAGTTAAATCAAAGTTTTACAAAAAGGTATTATATGATAACAATAAAAGTTCTTATTGAAAATAGAAAGCCAGATAACCGCAATAACCTTGAGACTGAACATGGTCTGGCTCTCCATATTGAACATAAAAATCAAAGAATTTTGTTTGACACAGGTGCGTCTGAGGCTTTTGGGAGAAATGCCCAGAAACTCGGTATTGACATAGATCAGGTTGATATGGCTATCATCTCACATCACCACTATGATCATGGTGGCGGCCTTCCCTTTTTTCTTGAGAACAATGTAAAGTCTAAAGTCTATCTTGGTAAACAACCATCTGGAGATGTTTTATTCAAAGCATGGGCAGGATTATTAAAAAAGCATATTGGATTGAACAAACAAGTTTTTGCAAAATATCCAGATAGGTTTTTATTTCTTAATGACATGGCTGAAATAGCTCCTGATATATTTATTATAACCAATATATGTAATAAATATAAGCGTCCTAAAGGAAACAATAAATTACTGATTCAAAAAAATGGAGTTTTGAGACCCGATAAATTTGAGCATGAAATTATAGTTGTATTAAAAGATAAAGAAGAGTTAGTTGTATTAACAGGATGCTCGCATAACGGAATTTTAAATATGATTGAGACAGTTACCCACAATTTTCCCAATATACCGATTAAAGCTGTGGTAGGAGGTTTTCATCTTGCTGGTATCCCAATAGAACATCTAATGCCAGAGAGCCGCCAGGAGATTGAGGAAATAGGATATCAGTTACTCAAATATCCAATAAAGAAAGTTTATACAGGACACTGCACAGGATTAAAATCTTATAAGATTTTAAAGAGAGTTATGGGTAACAAGTTAGAGTATATAACTACTGGGGCATTTATTGACATTTGACGTAAAGATGGTGTCCTATGAGCATCTATTATCTTCACTAATTAATCAGATGACTTTATAATCAAAATCGTACCATGTTTTAGTGAAATGCAAGCACGGTCTTCATTAAATACATTGCTTACACCGTTAGATGATCCAAACGACAATGTGGCATTAACAAGAGGATATTTAAAACCTGATAAAGTTAAACCACTAACCTCTTTGGTAATAGGTATAATTGAAAGCAAATCCCCTTTTTTTCCATTAACAGACAATTCGCCATAATCGCCATTACAACATCTTGTTTCTGTTCTAAGCTCACAGTTTGGTAATTCATTAGAAAAAATATATATCTCGTTGTGTGTATCAACAATTTTACATCCAATACCCTTTTCTTTGATAGTTTTTAACAAAAAGATATTACTAAGTGTATGATCCATTCGTGTGCCTGTGACTCCTGTTAATGTTATATATGTAGCACCATGCTCTATTGCCCACAAAACAGCCAACTCAGTATCACTGGCATCTTTTTCTTTAGGATATTTTATTATTTTTGTATAATTTTCTGAAGCACAAATATCCATATATAGTTGAGCATCAACGTCAATTGAATCCATATCGCCTATCAAAACATTAGGAGAAACATTAATTCTCTTAAGATGCCTTGCACCTCCATCGACACCCACTATAACATCTGCATGTTTGGCTAACTTTACAAGAGAGTCATCATCAACAACAATACCGTTTGAGATTATAAGATATTCCATATTTTATAATATAAACAACCAAGTTCTTACGATATAGTAAATAAAATCAAACCTATTTAAAGGATAAATTAAATCAAACAAAATCAATAAATCTTGCCATATCATCAGGCAAAGATGCTGTAAATTCAACCTTTTTCCCCGACCATGGATGTCTAAAACTTAGCTTCCAGGCATGAAGCATCTGCCGTGAAATAGTATTTTGTATTTTAGAAAACTCTCCATCTTCTTTTTTTACACCTTGTAGTTTTACTCTCCGGTTTTTAAAACCATAAACAGGATCTCCGACTAATGGGTGCCCAATTGCTTTAAAATGAACTCGTACTTGATGAGTTCTTCCTGTTTTAAGCTCTGCTTCAACAACAGTAGCACTACCATATCTTTGCTTTACATTCCAAATTGTCTCTGCATATCGACCATTTTCAGGAAGAGTTGACATCATCTTACGTTTAACAGGATGGCGGCCAATCGGCAGTATAACTTTTCCCGAATCCTCTTTAAGATTACCTGAGACAAGGGCAAGGTATCTTTTTTCTACCCTTCTTTGCATGAACTCTTTTTTAAGAAACAAGAATGATTGACTCTCTTTTGCAACAACCATAACGCCACTTGTATCTTTATCTAATCGATGGACAATCCCAGGTCTTGAACTATCTTCTCCAACATATTGAATTTGTGGACAGTAATTCATCAAAGAATCAACAAGTGTCCCAGAGCTGTTTCCGGCACCAGGATGAACAACTATTCCATAATTCTTATTAATAACAAGAATATGGGAATCCTCGTATATAATATCAAATGGTCTATTTTTAATATTACTATCTTCAATAATGTTTTTTTCATTCTCAATGAAGTATTTTTTACCTGTAGCTTCAAGCTCTTTATTTTGACAATCATTTAAGAAGCCTGAAATAATATCTCCTGCATATACTTTTGAAGAGGGCTTCTTTGTATTACCAGATACTAAAATTTCTCCATTTTTAATTAGTTGTGCAACTAAAGAACGAGAATATTTGACTAATTTAGCAGTAACAACGTAATCAAGACGTTTACCGTCAGATTCTATGTCAACAACAAATTTAATTTCCAAAACTTATCTCTTTAAAATAAAGTATTTTCCATAAGATTAAATGAAAAACCGACAGCCGCACATAAAGCGACTATCGGTTTTGAACTTTCATTATTTAAGTATTCTTATGCAAAAAGATTTTCTATCTCTGTAATCATATCCTTTTCATTTATAGATTTTGCTGTTGAAAGTTCTTGCACAAGAAGACTTTGAGCTGTATCAAGAAGCTTACGCTCCCCAAATGAGAGATCTTTTTCAAGTTTTAGATGAAACAGATCTCTAAATACCTCTGCAACATCGTATATTGAACCAGTTTTAATCTTATCCATATATTCACGATACCTACGGTTCCATGTCTGATTATCAGGTATATGGGTTTTCTCCTGCATAATCTTATAAACTTGTGGAATTTCATTTTCAGGAATAATATCCCTAAGCCCCACAGACTCGACTTTTGACGTAGGAATCATTATAACCATACCATTTTCAATGATTTTCATCATATAAAAATTCATATTTTGACCATTGATCTCTTTGGTTTCAATGGATTCAATACAGCCTACCCCATGTGCAGGATAAACAGCCAGATCACCTTTATTAAAATGTTTTTTTACAGGTCCACCTACGACTGCCATTAGACTATCCCCCTATTTGTAAGCACTACTCTTGTTATATTCTTACCCAAACAATACTGCCATCATCCCAAAAAATATACCATAAGATTATATCATTAATCAATCTAAATCCAATATACTAAAATTGCTGCCTTAAACCGAACAGCTTCTTAGACATTCTACTATTTGAATTTATTATGGAATTATTATATTTTGTAAAATAAGACAATAGAACGATTTGTATAAAAAAGATTTTACACTATCAAGAGAAGTATTAATTTTATTACCAGAAGGGATAATATTATCCAATAAGAATAACCAACCAAGATGTTGATAACATCTATTACAGCCAGCAACTTTCCAGCTATAACCATGAAACCACGAGAATTCAGAAGATAGTGCAGAATCAACTACACAGCCGCTACATTGATTAAAACATCCCGTATCAAAAACAATACCATGAGGATTGACAAAAACATGCTGATGAGATCCATTTACAGATATAATTTGGCGTACATCTGTAATTGAATTACCGCAAAAAGCACAAACAATTACCTTTTTTTCCTCATTTTGTATAGCTTCATTAGATTTATCTTTTGCCCCGTTGCTTGTAGAGATGTCGTATAGATGTGATGGAATAGATTTAAAAGAACTAAAATTCATATGGGCGTTTGGACAATTCATGGACGTTCATTTTCTAAGAAATATATTGTTGCGCCAATAGGAGCAAAAGATAGAAACAAAATATTTACCCAGGGGATAAGAAAGCAAAAACCAAACCCAATATGGAACAATAGATTTTTCTTCAAAAAACCAAACCTTTGATTAAATGGAAGCATTCTCCTTGCAGGTACAAGGTCTGTATTATCCCATGCAAGAAATATAGTTGCGATAATAGATGAGACAATGGCGATCATCGGACCAAGTGGTGTTAAAAAGCCTACACCCATTATAAAGAGCATAAAAAAAAGTGGAATTATCGCTCTTGGTATCTCCTGCCTTACAAGATAGAGAAATAACCTGAAAAAAGAGAGGTTGGACTCCTCTCCGATATTAGTTTGACCTAAAATTATCTTTTCAGTAACTCTTGACATATAGTCCATCACAAAAACAGAAAATAGTAATTGTGCAACTATATATGAAAAAACACCAGAAACTGCAGCAAGAAAGATGGAGAGAATCCATGAGACAACTCTCCAGAGAAACAATACAAAACCTGCTTCTGGTTGAATCCAAATAATATTTAGAATCTCTTGATGCCACATAAGAACAAGGCCAGAACAAAAAATAGTTAAAATGACAACAACTACAAGCCTCAACATACCAAGAAAAAGGAGCTTAGGAGTGGTCAAACCCATAATTAGTCCCTTAAAGTTATACATTATTCCTTTAATAAAACTCATGTAACCTCATTTTTTTTATGTAAGTTAAAAAATATTAAAAATTTATATTACTTCTGCATCAGCTAAGCTAACCCAACCCATTTTATCTTTTGAAAACAATATTTTTAGGTAATTATCTTTTATCTCTTCCACTTTTACCTTTGTGCCTGAATGGAGAATAAAAAGCTGGGTTGCATCTTTTGAATTGCCAGACCTAACAGATGCCTCTTTTGAGATAATAATAGCAGATTGGTTAAAGTAGTTGCTATAATATAAATAAAAAGATGTGCAGCCAGAAAATATAAGAGCTAAAAAGATAACAAGACCCGCTGGAGTAAAAATTTTTTTTCTCTTAAATCCTCGCAGCCCAGAATAGATAAAAAATATAAAAGATAAGATAATTGCAACGTACTGAATAATCTGCCGTGGAAAATAATCTTTCCAAAAAAATATAAGCTCCGCAATATCAAATTTTTCGTTCAAATCAGTTACAAAACCCCTTGCATAATCAAGGTTAAACCGTAAATCAGGATCAAGCGGAATCTCTTTTTTTGCCCGTTCATACCACAAAATTGCACGCCCTACATCGCCTGCTTTAATGTAGGCATTGCCAATATTGTAGTATAGATAAGGATTTTTGACCCCCACCGTTTGATTTTTATCTCCACTGTTGCTTTCGCTATTACTCTTAGTTCCTTGTACAATTGATAAAAATTTATCTGCCGCTGTCTTAAAATCGCCATTGTGATAGGCTTTTATACCTTCAAGAAAAAGAGTTCCTGATTTAAAATTTTCTGTTTTAAGTTCTTTTGAACTTTCTGAGTGAATATCTTCTGATTTAAGATTTTCCGCACTTTCTGCTTTGCTTGGTTCATTTGCGTAGCTTTTTTCAGGATATAAAGAGCCAACAAAAAGTGCTGAAATAATAAATATAACAACAACACCTAAACTTTTGAAAAGTTTTTGAGCTTTTTCAAGAAGCTGATAGCGATAATCAAATGTGCTCTCTTGTTTTCCATATCTTGCTGATTCAATCTCATTTAATAGTGATGTAAATTCGACAGCAACCTCTTGTGAAGAGCCAGCATTTGTCAAAATTTGGGTTGCCTCCTCTGCTGTAATAGTTGGAATTGCTATATTTAAATTTGGTTTGTAACCCACTAAGCCATTTTGTGGAATCTCACCACGTTGAGATCTGTTTTGCAAAGTGGTTTTAGAGATAACCATTGCAATAAGTGCATCGTGGAGACGTTTAAAAAATTGCTCTGAAATAAAATTTTGATTCTCTTTTAAACTCTGTGAAGCTTCCTTTAAGCTGATATTTGCTTTTTTTAACATTATCTCTGATATTGAACTCTCTCTTTTTCCAACTACAATAGCCACTCTAAATATGAAAAATAGAAGGCACGGCAAGAAAAATAGAGATAAAAACATTGTAAATGAAAGCTCTCTTTTATTTACAAGAACAGAAGGTTCTTCTTTTATTGATAAAATATCTTTGCCTGTAAACTCTACACTCTTTTTTTTCACAACCATTTTGTTGTTTGAGTTTATTGGCTCTTGTTCATTTAAATTTTGGGTTTTAGAGGTGTTATTAGAATTATCAATATTTCTTTGCTGCTCTTCTGTTAAATTGTCAACTTCAACAGCAATCTCATTTGTGGAGATAGTTTCATATTTATGTTTTGAAACATTAAAAACTGATAAAATAACGGGTTTGATTATATATTTACCTGATTTTATAGGAACAATCGCTTTTTTAAATATCTTTTTGCCACTATACCCTTCAAGTGAGAGCTGAATCGACTCTTTTGGTGCATCATCATAAACTTTGAACTCAGGAGGGATTAAAACTGCTGGAGCTTCTGCATCCATGATGTTTCCT
>JADFXA010000103.1:0-5152 GCA_015233755.1 Desulfamplus sp.
GAATTATATTTGGAACACTTGCTGCTACTGCTGGACTCTCTTTTGCTGCCACAATTGGGATGTCCCTATTTGTATTTGCTGGTTCTGCCCAATTCATAAGCATAAGCCTTGTATCAGTAGGCACTGGATGGCCAATCATAGTTCTTACAACTTTTGTTGTGAATCTACGGCACATGCTCTACGGGGCAACAATGGTCCCATATTACAAAAATTTAAGTACACTTTGGAAATTAGTTCTTGCATTTGGATTGACTGATGAGACATTTGCTGTTGCTATCAACCGTTACTATAAAGATGATGGAGTCCCCAACAAACAATACTACAATCTCGGTTCTATGCTTTTTATGTATATAAATTGGAATATATGCACAGTTATTGGACTTATTGCAGGTAAGGCGTTTCCTGAGATAGCTGGCTGGGGTCTTGATTTTGCAATGCCAGCAACTTTTATCGGCATGGTTATACCTTATTTAGTTTCAAAGCCTATGTGGATTTCAGTTATCGTTGCAGGAGCGGTATCTATATTGGCAAATGGACTACCTCATAAACTTGGTCTTATGGCTGCTGCTGTTTCTGGTGTTGCTGCTGGGATATTTAGTGAAATTTTTCTATTTGCATCTACATCACATGAGACTGTAGAACAAGAAATAAAAAAAAGTAATGCTATTAATTTAGAGGATAGAGAAAGTATTGAGGTTGCAGAATGAATATTGATATAGATGAATTATTTATGGTAGCAGGAATGGCAGCAGTTACATTCGGAATACGATACATTATGTTCCCAATCTCAGGACGTATTCAGTTTCATCCAATGTTTGAAAGATCGCTTGGTTATGTGCCACCTGCTGTATTGTCCGCCATCATTGTCCCATCAATACTTATGCCAACGGGCGAAGTTAATCTAACTCTTACCAATCCATATCTTATTGGTGCTGCTGCTGCCTGTATTGTAGGTTGGTTCTATAAAAATCTGCTTTTAACAATTGTTGTTAGTATGATTGTATTTCTTGGTTCTCAGTGGATTTTATAGGTTTATTTTTGATATTAGTATATAAGTATCAAAAATGTAGGTAGATGCGGTTGGATAAAAAATATTCCATGCGGCAGCGGAGATAGTTAATGATAAAAACTGCTTTTTGTAATTATGAAGATAACAAAGATATTTTTAAAGACTACTCTCTTAGAGGTTTTATTGGCAAAGGACGTTATGGTTCTGTCTATCTTGTTGAGAATAGTGCAAGAAAAAGGGCTTTAAAAATATTTAACCAAAAGATCAATTGGGAAGATGATAAAAAAAGAGTTCTCAACGATTTTCAATCCCCTTATATTATTGATATTGTTGATTATGGAGAGACTGTACTTGGAGAGAGCTGCGTTTTAATGGAATATATGCCCTTAAGCCTTGAGCATGCTTTTGAACTGGCAATTGAAAAAGGTAGGAAATTTAGTGAACATAAGGCATGTATCTATTTTACTGAAATACTCAAAGGTCTTCAATTACAGGAGATTTATGGTATTATTCATAGAGATATTAAACCTTCCAATCTATTTATAGTTGCAGATACTATCAAAGCATCGGATCACGCATTTATAAGCGGCTCTTTTTTATGCAGCAGCAATTTTTCTCTTTTGGGTGATAATTCAAATTCATTATCTATTCAATCTTTTGCAGATAATGATGATTCAGAAGCATTTGGAACTCCTGCCTATAGCTCTCCTGAAGTCTTTGATGGCTGTTACTCTCACTCTGCAGATCGCTGGGCTGCATCGGTTATATTCTTTCAAATGTTAAGTGGAACTCTGCCATTTTATGGTGAGACGATTCTTAATACTATGCTTGCGGTTATGGATAGTGAGCCTGACTACAGCCTAATACCTGAACAATATCACAACTTTTTAAAAAAATGTTTTAAGAAGAATCCAAGAGATCGGCATGCTGATATAGATGATATGTTATCTGAGTTTGAGGATATACTTATTTCTGATAACACAACCTTCAAAATGGTTATAAAACATCAAGCAGAGATATTATCTCCGCAATCTGATTTTACTCAAAATATTACAGATTCACCTTCCAATACCACATCAAAAAATAACATCAACACCACATTAAAGGATATAGCCAATCAAGATGTTGAGAATGCTCAAGATAACTGTGAGCTCAACAAGAATTGGCCGTTGAGGAAAGTCCCTATAACAGTCTCTGAAGATGAGTCCAAACACACTTTCTCACTTGATGAGAGTGGACACCCTTTTGAATATATTAAAAATCGTTATGAAGCCAATGATAATGGAACCGTTATAGATCACGCTACTGGTCTTATATGGCAGCAATCTGGTTCTGAGATAAATTTTTCATATAAAGCCGCGTTAGATTATGTTGATAATCTCAATAACCAATCTTTTGCAGGATATAACGACTGGAGAATTCCAACAATTTCAGAACTTCTCTCTTTACTTGAACCCGAAAAGGTAAACGGCTATCTTCATATCTCACAGCTTTTTGATGGAAAACAGCAGTGGTGCTGGAGTTCTGATAAACGAACAAAAAACTCTGGGTGGTATGTATTTTTCTATTCTGGTAATGTGAATTGGGATTTCTTAGATTTAGATAATTATGTGCGTGCTGTTAGGTCGTGATTAGTTTATTTGCTTTTTTATGATATAATTATTTGATTGGAAAAAAATAGCAAAAATGATATAAATTTCAGTTTTTTATAGCTGCCATAACTATTTAATATTAAAACAATATTTTTATAAAAAAGCGATTGCTAAAACACTTAAAGAGATCGAAATAGAGGACTAAGAATGAAATTCTCAATTGAAAGAAAACTCCTTTCTGAAGCATTATCAATGGTTCAAGGGCTTACAAACAGAAAAACAACCCTTGCTATTACATCTGATGTCTTAATTAAAGCAGAAGGTTCTCATATCACAGTTACAGCAAATGATCTTGAGACAGTATTTCAGGGTAAATATGAAGCCCAAGTTGAGTCTGACGGAATAATATCAATCAACGCAAAGAAATTTTATGAGATTGTAAGAGAGTATCCAGAATCAATAGTGCCTATAAACGAGATAGAAAACAGATGGATTGAGATAGGCTCGGGCAATATTCAGTATCACATTGTCTCGTCAGATTATGAGAATTTCCCAGAAAACCCAGTTATTGAGGATATTCCATTTGTAGAGATTGAATCTGGAGTTCTTAAAAAAATGGCTGAAATATCTGCATCTATAAATTTTAGCCAAGAAGAGAAAAGACCTTATGTTCTTGGGGCTCTTCTTGAAAAGACAGAGAGAGAGGGGAAAAAGCATCAAAGTATTGAGATTGAAGATAATCATGGTAGTGATGATGATAAAGACGAACAAAATCAAGCAAATACAGTTACTCCAGTTCTAAGAATGGTATCTACAGACTCAAAGAGACTATACACCTTTGATACACCATACTCTGGAGAGTTGCAAATTGATGAGCATGGTGTAATTATCCCCAAAAAAGGTCTTGCAGAGCTTGGCAAGTTCTTAATTAATGTTGGGAATGTAAAGATTGGAATTAAGAATAATCACCTTGTAGTTACTAAAGACGATGAGTCAATTATGATAAAGCTACTTGAAGGTGAGTATCCAGACTACAGAAGAGTTATGAATATAGGTGGCTTTGTAGGGATAGAGATGAGTCGTCCTATGTTTTTGATGATGATGAAACGAATGTCGATTTTAGTCTCTGATGATTATAAGAGCGTTATACTAAATTTTATGGAGAATAGACTTACCGCAACCGTTACAAATCCTGAAATAGGTGAATCTAAAGAGGAGATTGTAATTGAATACAGTGGGGAGAGTGTTGAAAGTGCATTTAATCCAAAATATTTTATTGATGCCTTAAATATATTTAAAAGCGAGAATATAATTTTAAATATTAAAGATAAGAGAAATCCGTGCATTATAAAGAGCAATGATGACATAAGTTTTGTGTGTGCAATAATGGCGATGTCAGTTTAATAGCTATATAAAAAGCAAAGGGAGTAGTGCATTACTATAAATTTTTTTTCTTTAAGATTGAGAATAAATAGAGTGCATAAGAATTTATAAAATGGATAATATAGAGAATATAAGCAATAGCACTGAGTTACCAAGTGACTATGATGCAAGCAATATAAAACTTCTTGAAGGTCTTGAAGCTGTAAGAAAAAGACCTTCTATGTATATTGGAAATATTGGTATTGAAGGGCTTCACCATCTTGTTTATGAGGTTGTGGATAACAGTATTGATGAGGCGATGGCGGGTTATTGTGATACAATAACAGTAACTATCCACCCTGACATGAGTGTAAGTGTTGAGGATAACGGTCGAGGCATACCAGTTGGAATGCACGAAACTGAAAATATGCCAGCAGCAGAGCTTGTTATGACAAAACTTCATGCTGGCGGAAAATTTGATAAAGATTCATATAAAGTATCTGGCGGACTCCATGGTGTTGGTATCTCTGTTGTAAATGCGTTGTCTGAAAACCTTGAGATGGAAGTCTATAAAGAGGGGAAACTTTATTATCAGAGATATTCAAAAGGTGTTAAACAGTGTGAACTCACCATTAAAGGAGAGACCAATAAAAGAGGCACTAAAATCAAGTTTATACCAGATTTTTCGGTAATGAATGAGAATGAATTTGAGTATGAAAAGTTATCTCGAAGAATGAGAGAGCTTGCCTTTTTGAACAAAGGAATAAGGATTATAATTGAAGATGAGCGTTCAGCAGAAAAAGATGATTTTCAATATGAGGGCGGTCTTGTATCTTTTGTGGAGTATCTAAATAGAAATTTAATAGCTCTCCACGATCCTATTCATATTGAAGGTGAAAAGAGCGATGTTCAGGTTGATATTTCAATACAGTATAACGACACATTCAAGGAAAAAATATACTCTTTTGCCAACAATATCAATACAATAGAGGGTGGTTCGCATTTATCAGGTTTTAAATCCGCATTAACTCGAAGTTTAAATAATTACTCTTCTGAAAATGCTGGAAAAAACAAGCAGGCAGTTAAAATTTCTGGCGATGATGTAAGAGAGGGACTTACAGCTGTTATAAGTGTAAAGGTTATGGATCCTCAATTTGAAGGTCAAACAAAGACAAAACTTGGTAACAGT
>JADFXA010000103.1:5251-7458 GCA_015233755.1 Desulfamplus sp.
TAAAGGTTATGGATCCTCAATTTGAAGGTCAAACAAAGACAAAACTTGGTAACAGCGATGTCAAAGGCATTGTCGAGTCGCTTGTAAATGAGAAGCTTGCTATGTTTCTTGAGGAAAATCCAACAGTTGCCAAAAAAATTCTTATGAAGGCAGTTGATGCTGCAAGAGCAAGAGATGCAGCAAAGCGTGCCCGTGATCTTGCCCGTAAAAAGGGAACTCTTCTTGATTCCACGCTGCCTGGAAAACTTGCTGAGTGTCAATTTGCCGACCCTGCTGAACGTGAGCTTTTTCTTGTTGAGGGAGATTCTGCCGGCGGTAGTGCAAAGCAGGGAAGAGATAGAAGATTTCAAGCAATTTTGCCTCTTAAAGGTAAAATTCTCAATGTTGAAAAATCACGATTTGACAAGATTTTAAGAAGCGATGAGATAAAAAATATCTTCACAGTTCTTGGAACTGGTGCTGGCAAGGAAGAATATGACATTGAGAAAATAAGGTATCATAAAGTTGTTATTATGACTGATGCTGATGTTGATGGTTCTCATATTAGAACTTTGCTCCTTACCTTCTTTTACCGCCAGATGCCTGAACTTATAAGCAATGGCTATCTATACATTGCCCAACCTCCTCTTTTTAGGGTTGGTAAAGGCAAAAGTGGTATCTATCTTAAAGATGAGGCTGAGTATCGTGATTACCTTGTAAAAAGGGTATGTGAACATAAAGATGTCTATATTGGAGATAGAAAAGATCGATTAAGCGATGATGAGCTTTATCAGTTTCTCAAAGATCTTTCAGATTATTACAATGCTGTAGATCGTCTTCAAAGAAAGGAGTATGATATTGATCTTCTTATAAAGCTCATAAAGATGAATCTTCGTGATAAATTTTTTCTAAAAGATAAAGAGAAGATGACTGCACTTAAAGCATATCTTGACGAAAATGGCTACATTACAGAAGAGCTTGAATACAGTGAGGAATTTGATATTTATGAGCTGAACATCTCAGGGCATAACCTTAGGGTTGGCAAAAGTCTTATTTCCACAAATGACTATAAGGTTATGATAAAAAATCTTGATAAGATAGAGACTTTTGACAAGCCGCCATTTAAAGTTTGCCCAACTGGTTCAATAAAATCTCAAGGTGCAGAAATGGCTTTTAAAGTTGAATCAAATCAAGTTAAAGAAGAGCTTGATGTAATTACTGAGGATGCTTCAGGCCAATCGGAAAGCGAACCAATGGCGCACGAAATCCCTATAGTTCTTGAATATAAGGGAACATTGTTATTCGAGGATAAAGGCTCTTTTTTCCATTACATTATGGGAGAGGCAAAAAGAGGCATAAGCATTCAAAGATACAAAGGTCTTGGTGAGATGAATCCCGATCAACTTTGGGAGACTACTATGGATCCTGAAAAACGTATTATGCTTCAGGTTCAGATTGAAGATGCTGAAAAAGCAGATGATATTTTTACCCTTCTAATGGGTGAAGAGGTAGAACCGAGAAGAAATTTTATCCAAACTCACGCTCTTGAGGTATCTTCTTTAGATTATTAGAGTTCTTGTAAAAGAAATCTAATTTTTTAAAATAGTAAAGATTAAAAGTTGACAATGCGATTGCAACTATGTATAGAAACAAAACTATAAAAATAGTTATCAATTAAAGGATTTGTTTACAATTATGAATCAAATTTTATCAGGCAGCTACTATTACTTTAGAACCTACTATTACAGGTTGCTGCCTGTGCTGTTCTGATTTGTAATATACATACAATTTCAAAAAGCCGCAGGCGACAAACCTGCGGCTTTTTGTTTTTTAAAAGAACCATCTTTAGTTTAAATACCAATATAATAATAGGAGAACAACAAAATGCAAAAGACCTATGATGTAAATGTTGAGAGTTTTATCCCCCTTATGGCTCCAGAAGATTTTAAAAAACAATTACCTATGCCCCCTGAATCAGAAAATGCAGTTCTTGCTGGAAGAGATGAGATAAAGCATATCCTATCTGGTGATGACAAAAGACTAATGGTAATAACAGGACCATGTTCTGTCCATGATGAAAGTGCGGCTATTGAATATGCAGAGAAACTTTGTATGTTGAGAGAAAAAGTTAAAGATTCATTTGCCATTATCATGCGTGTATATTTTGAGAAACCACGTACTACCATTGGCTGGAAAGGTTTAATAAACGACCCTTACATGGACGATAG
>JADFXA010000104.1 GCA_015233755.1 Desulfamplus sp.
AATTTGTTTCAGTACTTATTTGGCTGCGTTGAAATGTCAACAGAACCTAATAAATCAACTTTTATAGGAATTTAGGATATTGATTTACTTCCCCTCTATATTTGTAACAATATTTATAGCTATAAGTTCATTTTTAATAATATTAATTAATGGTTCTATATTTTCACATGCCCTCTCTTTTTCCAAAGTAGATAACGATATAGCATGGCATATCTCTGCTTTAAAGATAAGTTATGACAGCGAGAATAAGATTTATGTTGCAGAAGGTGAGGTTATCATCAAAGGTTTAAGAAAAAAGCCAGAGGATAAAAAAGGTCAACCTACAGGAGAGAATCGTCTTGAGGCAGACTATGTTGAGTTTTCAAACATAACCCTCGATGCAGTAGCATCAGGTAATGTCCTTCTTATATCAGGAAAAGATAGTATTACATGCGACCGATTAAAGCTGAATCTTGAGACAGAGAAAGGAACAATTTATAATGGAGTTGTCTTTATTGAGGAGAACCACTTTTATATTAAGGGTGATTCAATAGAAAAGAGCGGTAAAGATACCTATCTTGCAGACAAAGCATCAGTTACATCGTGTGATGGAGAAAATCCAGATTGGAAACTATCAGGAAAAGATATTAAAATAACTATTGACGGATATGGAACAGCAAAAAATGCTACCTTTTGGGCAGGAAAGGTACCTGCTCTTTATTCCCCTGTTTTACTATTTCCTGCTAAGACTACACGCCAAACGGGTCTCTTAACTCCACAATTCTCATCATCTGATAAAAAAGGGTTTGAGTTTGAACAACCTCTTTTTATTGCAATTTCAAAAAGCAGTGATGCAACTATTTATGAGAATTACATGAGCAAAAGGGGTATAAAAACATCTTTAGAATATAGGTATGTTTTAAATAATGATAGTTTTGGGACTCTGTTTTATGATTATTTCAATGATAGCCATATTGGTGAAACATCTTTAGAAGAAGTGTTCTATGGCTTAAATTCAGGATCAAATCGATATCTGTCAACTCGCAATAACCATGATCGTTATTGGTTTAGAATCAAAAGCAGCCATCTGTTTGATGACAATTGGCATACAAGACTTGATATTGACTATGTGAGTGATTCTGATTATCTCCACGAATTTCAAGATGGATTTACAGGTTTTGACACAGTAAAAAATTATTTCCGCGACACTTTTGGCAGAAGTATTGACGAGTATGATGATACAACAAGAGAGAATATTCTTAACATAAACAGAAGATGGACAAGTGCAAGCCTTAATATGGGAGTACAGTGGTTTGATAATGTTAAAGCAAAACAGATTAGTAATAGTGACAAATTTATAGATATAAATCAGGAATTTGGTAAAGATACAACTCTCCAAAAGCTGCCTTTTATTGAGTTTAACACTATAAAAAAACAGCTTGGCAGAACACCTTTTTATTATGACCTTGACTCTGAATATCGTTATTTTTACAGGCAAAATAGTTATAATCAAATTTTTTATCAACAAAACCTTTTTGATAAAAATTGGTTAGAAACCAAAACACTACAAAATGGACATAGAACAGATATATTTCCGAGAGTTTATATGCCATTTCAACTTGGTTCATTTTATTTGGAACCTTCAGCAGGTGTGCGTCAAACTTTATGGTATGCTGATGATTTTTCTGCAATTAATAGTGGAGAAACTGGAACTAATAATGAGACAACTCAAATGTTGTATCACAGGGAGGTTTTTGATTCTAATGTAGAGTTGTCAACAAAACTTTCAAAAATATTTAAAATAGATACTAAGACCTCAATTGACTCAATACCTTCTAAAACCGATAGCCGCTCCACTACCTCTTCTCTAAAAAATGATGATATTAAATCTGTTAGTACAGATAATCCCAGTCTAAAGATAAAGCATGAGATTCTACCTAAGATTAAATACTCTTTTACTCCAGAGATAAATCAAGGTGATGAGCTACCCTATTTTGATACCATTGACTGTATTGATAATAAAAATCATTTTACATGGAGTCTTGGCAACAGGCTTACTTCTCGAGATAAATATGGTCTTTACAATGAATTTGCATGGATTGAGATAAGTCAAAGTTATAGAATGGACTCAGATGAAACAAATATAATGCTGCAAACAGATGAATTTTTTCAGTCAAAGTGGGTAAATTTTAGCGAGCTGTCCAACATAGAAAAACATCCCTTTAAATTAGATAAACATTTTTCAGACATTTTAACAGAGATTGAATATTCTCCGAACTCTTTTTTATCTTTTAATAGTGATGTCAAGTGGTCTCCATACAATAATCGTTTTACAGCCCACGATTCAGGTATGACAATCAAAGATAAGAGAGGTGATACAATACAGGCATTTTATAGGTATCAAGATTCCGAGTTAGAGTATGCTGCCTCAGAAGTTGAATCATTACTATCAGAGTCATTTTTTTATCATTCGCTGATACCTAACCCACTATCATCGCGTTATTTATTAGCGCCTTTATCATCTCAAGTTGTTGCATCAGAGTCTCTATTTACAAGTCTAAGCACAAAAGTTACAGAGAGTTTAGATCTATTCTTTATACTTGAGCACGATCTTATTAACAGAAAAACAATTGAATCTCATGCTGGTTTTTACTTTAATAGACCATGTTGGGCGATGCGTATTGCATACTCAGATACCCCTGAAGATAAATCACTATCATTCATGTTTAACCTTAACGGAATTGGTGAATTCGGGAAAAGATAATTTCAGGGTAAATATATACTTCATTTGATACAACCAATTTCACATCTTCTTCTCAGTGATTATTTTATACAGTATCTAATTTATAAATACCCGAGAGCGTCTTAAATCTTCCTCCAATACGATAAATAGAACCCGGATAGGTCATACGTGTATGGGTAACAACTCTTTGGTTATCCCATGTTTGACGATGAAGAATAAGACACGGTTCATGTGGTTCCATGTTCAGAAGTTTTCGGCTCATTGCATCTGGAAGAACTGCCTCTACAATATGCTCCACATCTGTTAAACCCACAACACTCAACAGATATTTTGAAGTGGTAATGGTTGTGAAATCTTGCTTAATATAGTCAGGAGCAGATTCTGGGTTTACATACTGATCCGCAAGCATTACAGGTTTCCCGCTGTTTTTATGTACAATAACAGAATGGTAAAGAGGTGCACCAATAGGTATCTCCATAGCAGCAGCAACTTCGGGATAGGCTTGCTCTTCTTTTAAGAAATGGACTTCAGATGAGTGAACTCCGCCTCTACTTTTAATCTCTTCGTCAATACTGCTTATCTCAAACAGAGCTGTTAAAGGTTTGGGGCGAGCGATGTAAGTTCCTACTCCTTGAATCCGTATTAGAAGCCCTCGTTCAGTCATCTCCCGTAATGCACGATTTACAGTCATTCGAGAGACTCCAAGTTCACGCACAAACTGATTTTCAGAAGGTATTTTGTTGTCTGGTTTCCACTCTCCTGAGTGGATATGCTGCATAATATAATCTTTTACCTGTTCATAAAGGGGTTTGGGTGCTTGCATTGAAATGTTTCCATTGGCTATCATTGATAAAGATTTAACCATTTCTATCGCTGTCTGAACAGGATAGTCAGGATCTAAAAAATGTATAGGATTATAAGATAATGTCATATCCTTCTATTTTGAAAATCCTGATTCATATTACTTATTAACACTTTAAGCCCACGCCCTCTGGGCGTGGGTAGATCGATTCAAGCTATTTTTTACTAACCTTTCTCCATTTTTCTTTGAATCTCTTTCATTCCTTCAATTCTTAATCTCTCAAGCTCTGCTGTTACTTTATCGTCTAATGGTTCTGGCTTATGGGTCTCAACTATTTTTCTTACCTCTTCTTTTACTCTATCTTCCATTGTCGGTTTGCCTGATGCTTCCCACTGAGATATAGATTTGTGATTTAATAGTTTGGCCTGCCAAAGCTCATTTCTAAAGTGTTGGATAGTGTGTTTTTGCTGCAAGAAATGGCCGCCTGGACCGACTGCCTCAATAACTTCACGGGCAAGAGTTTCGCGATTTACAGTAATTCCTTCAATAAACCTCTTCGCCATTCCAACAATCTCATTTCCCATAACAAGCTGCTCAACAGAACAAGCCATGCCAGCAGCCATATACCCAACATCATGGATAAGATTTAATCCAGCAAGTCCTTGACTTAATATTGAAAATGCAGATTCAAGCCCAGCTTGAGCATCAAGACATTTTGAATCTGTTGCACCTGCAAGCCCCCAAGTTGGAAGTCCAAAAGATTGGGCAACTTCAGCTTGAGCAGACAGCCCTAAGCTGTTTTCAGGAAGTCCCATTGCCATTAAACCAGAAGACATATTTAAAATTCCAACATTTGCACTCATTGCAACTGGGCAGCCTGTTTTACGTAATTGGGCAATTGTAATGTGGATTAGAGATTCTGCCGTCATCTGCACAATCATTCCAGCCATTGTTACAGGGCCAGTTGCCCCTGCCTGAACAGTTGATCCTGGCAGTTGCGGCATATAACGATCGGCAGATACAAATATTCTGTTAACTATTTCATCAGGAAATGTTAAAGGAGCAATAGCTTCGGGATAGGCAATTATAAAGGGTTTCCGCCTAAGCTCTTCCATTCCACCAGCTACAACTGCTGCCATCTCATAGACATATTCGCAGCCAAGCGGAGAGTATCCAATAAAAACCATTGGTTTTGTTGTGTTTGCAGCAACTACTGGAAATTCGTGCACATCTGCTGTGTTTACAGGCACATCAAGAGATGAACCCATTGGCATTACAAAATCTATATTTTTAAGAGCATCAGCAATTTTTGCCCCTCTTGCAATGTCGCTAAGTTGAGTTTCTCTAAATTCGCCTGTAAAAGGATCTCTGGTGTTTGGGCTTGCTGTAGAAGTTCCGTAGTGGCTTTTGCGTCCTTCAAGCTCCATTGAACGTTCGCCTTTACGGTTATAAATAGTCCAACCTTTTGGAGTGGTTGCAAGGCAAGACTCCACAATATATTGAGGAATGCGGATAATATCATCTTTTACGATTGCCCCAGCTTGGGCAAACATCTTTTGAGCCTCTTTATGTTTGCACCTAAACCCAACTCTTTCAATAACATCATAAGCAGCCTGTCTTATTTCCCATATCTGATCTTCTGATAGAATACGCATACTTACGGAACGCTTTTCTGTTTGTGAAGATTGAAGCATCTTTAATTTTTCTCCAAATTTATAATTAGTTGTAGATAATCTTGCCCATATTTTCCCATAACTGTTTCATAGGATTTGACAACTTTTAAGACGTTGTCAAATCTTTTAAATTAGTTCCCTTTAAGAGTTCCAATCGCAGCTTCCACTGCATCAACAATCTCTCCGCTTTTTAATACCTTTACCATAGTCTCAATGTCAAGATATAGGTCTCTGTCCTTATCAAGATATGGAACATGACGGCGGATTACCTCATAAGCAACACGAGTTCCAACTCCGCCTTTCAATGGTCTTATCTCATTGAGAAGATCGTAAGCTTGTGCTGCGCATAAAAGCTCAATTGCTACAACATTCTCAACATTATCTAAAATCTCACGAGTCTGACGAATTGCAATTGTTCCCATGCTTACATGATCTTCTTTATTAGCTGATGTTGGGATTGAATCGACACAGGCAGGGTGGGCAAGAACCTTGTTCTCAGAAACAAGGGCTGCTGCTGCATATTGTCCTATCATGTAACCAGAATTTAAACCGCCATTATTGATTAGAAATGGCGGAAGATCACTAAGCTGTGGATTAACAAGCCTCTCAATTCTTCTTTCTGAGACGCTTCCAAGCTCCGCAATTCCCATAGATAAATAGTCTGCTGCCATTGCAACAGGCTGTCCATGAAAATTTCCACCAAGGCGGACTTCTTCAGTGTCTGCAAATATTAAAGGGTTTGTAGTAGTAGAATTAATCTCAATATCAATTACCCTCATTGCGTGTGCAACCGCATCTTTGCTTGCACCATGAATTTGCGGGGCACATCTTAAAGTGTAAGCATCTTGAATTCTTGCACAACCTTGATGCGAATCAATTATTTCGCTTCCTTGAATCATTCTTAAAATATTGTCTGCTGTTGCAATTTGTCCAGGATGAGGGCGGATTTGATGAATTCTTGGATCAAACTCAGAGTTGCTGCCCATTAACACTTCAAGACTCATTGCACAGGCAATGTCAGCTGTTTTGGATAGACGAACAGCATCATTAACTACAAGAACACCAATTGCAGTCATAACTTGAGTGCCATTAATCAATGCAAGACCTTCGCCGCCTTGCAGTTTTAAAGGTTCAAGTCCAAGTTCTCTTAATACTTCACCGCCAGCCATTCGCTTTCCATTATATTCAGCCTCACCTCTTCCAATTAAAACCAATCCTAAGTGAGATGTTGGGGCTAAATCTCCACTTGAGCCAACCGATCCTTTCTCTGGTATAATCGGAGAAACACCTTTATTTAGGAATGTGAGCATATAGCGGATAGTTTCCATGCGGCAGCCAGAATAGCCAAGAGATAAATCATGAACTCGTAATGCCATGATTGCCCTAACAACATCTGATGGCAAAGGTTTTCCAACGCCGGCAGCATGACTCATCAAAATATTTTCTTGAAGCTGGCTTGTATCTTTTTCTGGAATTATGACGTTGCACATTGCACCAAAACCTGTGGTAATGCCATAAATTACCTTTTTTTCTTTTACCCATTTTCTAATTAATGCACTTGTCTTTTCTACTCGTGCTTCTCCTTCTTGAGAAAAATCGGCAAAAGCATTGTTTCTGGCTACTGCTACTAAATCACTATTTGTTATGGGTTGTTTATCAAGCAAGATGGTTTGCATTTTATTTTGTCCTTTTTATTTACGCCCCGAAATAAATTTTAACCTTTTTCAAAATGGTTTTATGATAATTTTTGCAGCAAAGCATAGATAGATTTGACAACTTTTAAAACGTTGTCAAATCTTCAAAATATATGTTGTTGTTAAATTTATTTAGCTAACCATGAAATTCTTCACAATATTCTCAATTGTCTGCTGTTTTTCTGTTTCAACTTGCAATGGTTTATGGTTGTTAAGAATCTTATGAAGTTTAGTTCTTGCTCGATCAAGAAGAGAGGTTCTTCCTTGCTCTGCCCATTTTTCATGGCTTTGACGACAGAAAAGCTCTGGCTTCCACTGAACTTTTCTTAAATGTTTGAATGTATGGGGTTGTGTTAAAAATTGTCCGACCTCAGCACCTTTTGGAATTACATCAAGAGCAAGAGTGTCATCATTAATTGGGATTCCTTTGTGCATTCTTCTTATTTGGTCAACCATTTCATTGACAATTATTATCATCTCAAGGCTTCCGCTCAATCCAAAATCGAGATAACCAACATCATGGTTTAGATTTGA
>JADFXA010000105.1 GCA_015233755.1 Desulfamplus sp.
GTATACTCATCAAGAACAGGCGAGACAAAGAAGATAGCAGAATTAATTGCAGAAGGAATAAGAATAGGAGGGCATGGAGCCACTCTTAAAAATGCTATTGATGTGAAAAACGAAAACGACCTTAATGGGTTTGACGGATATTTGTTTGGTTCAGCAACTTATCACGGAGAGATGATAACCTCAATGAAACAACTGCTTTTTATAGCAGAGCGTGCAAATCTTGAAAATCTTCCAGGAGGCTCATTTGGTGCATTTGGCTGGAGTGGCGAAGCCCCTCAGAGAATATTTGATACTATGCAAAACATATATAAAATGAAGATGACGGGTTCACCTCTGATGCTAAAGGCAAGTTGGCTTCAAGGCGGGATTGTTATGGCTCAAGATTATGGAAAAGCTATGGCAAAGATGTTAAGTTGAGTGGTCATAAAAAGAAAGATTTGACAACCTTTAAGAAGTTGTCAAATCTAAAATAGCTTTATAACAATTTACTTTTTACTCTTTTCTTTATGTCCACTTAAACTATACATCTCTTAAAGCATTTTATATTTCTACTTTAGAAGTTGCTATAATTTCTTGAAGCTCTTTTTCTACATTATCTTTAATCTCGTTAAGCCTGCGTTCTGTGGCAGCCTCAAATCTTAACACCAAAGCTGGCTGAGTGTTAGAAGCCCTAACAAGACCCCACCCATCTCCAAATAAAGCTCTCATACCATCAATATCAATAACCTTATATTTCTCTTTAAACTTATCAGTAATCTTTTTAACTACATTAAATTTCGTCTCATCTGGACAGTCGACCCTTATTTCAGGTGTTGTAAACGTGATTGGTAAATCACTAATAAGCTCAGATACTGTTTTTCCTGTATTTACAACAATTTCAAGAAGACGGCATGTAGCATAAAGAGCGTCATCATAGCCAAGATACCTATCCTTAAAAAATATATGCCCGCTCATCTCTCCCGCAAGTTCTGCATCCTCTTCTTTCATCTTCTTTTTTATCAAAGAGTGTCCAGTTTTCCACATAATGCCTCTTCCGCCATGCTTTTCAATGTCGTTATACATAGTCATTGAACACTTAACTTCTGATATAAATGTAGAGTTTGGCTTTCGTGAGAGAATCTCCCTTGCAAAGATCACCATAAGCTGATCTCCGTAAACAATCTCACCTCTTTCATCTACAATACCAATACGGTCAGCATCTCCATCATAACCAACACCTAAATCAAGTCTCTTATCTTTTACAAGTTCAATTAAATCAACCATATTCTTCTTGACGGTTGGGTCTGCTGGGTGGTTTGGGAATCTGCCGTCCATGTTACAGTAAAGCTCATGCACCTCACAACCGAGAGTCCTTAATACAGGTAGAGCCGTAATTGAACCTGTTCCATTGCCAGCATCTACACCTATTCTTATTTTTTTGTCTGATTTATTGGTATCAATCAAGTTTGATATATTGCTAATAATATAATTTTTATAAGGGGTAATTACATCAAAATAAGATAAATTGCCCTTTCCGACTGAATATTTATCTGAATCAATTATTTGTCTTATATCTTGAAGTCCTGTGCTATGGATAGAATCAAATCCACTCATTAGCTTAAATCCATTATATTCAGGAGGGTTATGGCTTGCTGTAACCATTGCACCACCTTGACTTTTGCAGTGGTGAATCGAAAAATAGAGTACAGGTGTGGGGCAGACGCCAATATCAATAACATCGCAACCCGTTGAGATAATTCCTTCAATAAATGCTTTAGCGTATTCGTCAGATGTTATTCTGCAATCTCTTCCTACAGTTACAACTATTTTTCTACCATTTGAGGAGTTAATCTTACTATGGTCTTCATGCTGAGAGAGCATCGTTCCATAAGCTTTTCCTATATTTAAAGCATCTTTTTCATTAAAATCTTCACCTGTTATTCCTCTTATATCATATTCCCTGAAAATTCCCGGGTTCATAACAACCTCCTTGTTGATCGTATTCTTTTTTCATAAACGTTTTATTGAAAGCATAAGCCAAGTTTATCTGATTGTTGTAAAAAAACAACACCCATAAGAGAACAAAATCTATAAGACTCCCATAATCACAGCAACAACTCCTAAAAACCAACAATATGGGGCAAATAGATATAGCTTTCCGACCTTAACTATTCTAAGAAGCAATTTGAGTGCTATATATCCGACTACAAACGCCATAAGTGTGCCATAAAGTGTTGGCATGTTAATAAATGTTTTACAACCAGAACCAAAAATATCTTTTAAACTTAATAGCTCTGCACCTACAATAGCGGGTATTGATAGGAGAAATGAAAATTTTGCGGCTGTCTCTCTCTCAATACCTGAAAAAAGCCCCGCTGCAATGGTTGCACCAGACCTTGATATACCAGGTATAACAGCAACTCCTTGACAAATACCTATGAACAATGCCTCTTTATAACCAAATCTCATTATATTGCTATGGTGAGCATTCGCTGTATCGTAATTATTATTGATATTGTTATCATTCGGAATAATATTAAGGTTTTTATTGATTCCTTTTTTAATATCTTTTGTAAACCACAAAAAAGTACCTGTTATAATTAACATAGTTCCAACAAAATTAATTGAGCCAAAAAATATCTCAACATACTGTTTTAGAAAAATGCCTATTATTGCAGTTGGAATTGAGCTTACGATAATTAGAAATATTAGTCTTATGTCAGGATTTTCCTTAATATGCTTATTAAAATATTGTAGATTGAAATTTGATTTTGTTGGATTGTTTAGCAGTGTAATAATAGCTATTGCACTTTCAATCACAGATGCGAACATTGATTTGATATTCTTAAAAAAGACAATAATGACAGCGGCTAAAGTTCCAATATGAAGAGTTATATCAAAAAAAAGTGTTGGTTCTGTAATATTAAATACATATTGGCCAAGTGCGAGATGACCAGAGCTGCTGACTGGAAGAAATTCTGTAAGACCTTGTAGCATTCCAAGCAATAACGCCTGATAAGTTTCCATTTTTATTCTCCTGTTTGATTACTTCTTAAAAAAATCTGATTAATTGTGTTTACGATTTTGCGTTTTAATATATTCTTACAGGTTAAAAATCAAGTATGCCATATATAAAGAATAGTGTGCAAAATACGTGCATAAGTGTGAAATTTTCGTAATTTTTAATATTGTTCAAAGAGAAAATAATCCAATCCATTATACAAAGTCTTATTTTTATTGCTATTTTTAGTATTGGCATAACTATTGCTATAATATTAGTCAAAGTGAAGCAATAACAAAAGGAACACAATAGATTTGATCGCTATAAACATATTAAAAATAAATATTTAAGGTGAATATCATGGCACTATTAGTAAACCCTGGGTTACAACTTAAAAGCTCAATTAAAGATGAAAAAAATAAAACTGATAAAAAGGGGAGTGGCAAAAAGCTAACTCTTCATAATTTAAATGAAAAAATTACAGTAGATAATATTATTACAGACTCTGAGTATAAAAAGGGTGCTCCTGTATCTTTTACAAGCAACACAATTTCTGAAGAAAACGCTACTAAAACAAGCAAACTGGCCGCAATGATATGTATAGCAATTGTTGTGGTTGCAGCACATCAGGCAGTTATACATGGTGCATCTATGGCAAGTTTTCTAAGAGGCACTTCTATTGGAACACTGTTTCTGCAATGTTCTGTAGCCTTTGTATCGCTTGCTTTTATTGAACTTATTTGGCGTGCTGTTTTGGTTCTCATGTATAAGCCAATTAAAGGATGTGAAGATGAGCTTCTTCCTGGCTGTACAGTTATTGTTCCTGCATATAACGAGGGTAAACAGGTTTTTGTAACTCTCCAAAGTCTTGCGGCAAGCGATTATCCTAAAGATAAATTGAAACTTATAGCAGTTGATGACGGTAGTGTTGATGACACTTGGGAGTGGATTAAAAAGGCAAAAGAGGTTCTTGGTGATCGCGTAACTACAATAAAACAACCTTGCAATAAGGGTAAACGTCATGCTCTTTATGAAGGATTTCAGCAAAGCGATGGTGAGATTTTGGTAACAGTTGATAGTGATTCAACTGTTGATGCCAATACTCTACGTAACCTTGTATCTCCTTTTGTTGTAGATAAAAAAGTTGGTGCTGTTGCTGGTAATGTAAGGGTTCTCAATATGGATAAGGGAATTATTCCCAAGATGCTTGACGTAGTTTTTGTTTATAGTTTTGACTTTATTCGTGCAAGCCATAGCATGGTCAAAGCTGTTATGTGTACACCTGGTGCTTTATCTGCGTATCGTCGTGATATTGTGATGAGTATATTGAAAGAGTGGTTGCATCAGAAGTTTTGTGGTCAACCTGCAAATATTGGTGAAGATCGTGCAATGACTAACCTTATTATAAGAGAAGGGTATCATGTTCTCTTTCAGCAGAATGCTAAAGTTTATACAGAGGTGCCTATTAAATTTGTTAATCTTTGCAAGATGTACCTAAGATGGGCAAGAAGTAATGTTCGCGAAACTATTGCTATGACACGCTTTATATTTAAACCTTTCCGTGAAGGCTCAAAACTTGGTGCAAGAGTAAATCTTATATCTGGTTGGGCTGCGATTGTAAAAGCTCAGATATTTCTTGTAATCACTTGGGTATTGATTATCCTGCACCCAATGACATTTGGAGTTAATGCCCTGATTGGTGTGGTTGTCTCTTCAAGTTTAGCAGCAATTATATATGCTTGGAAATTTGGAAGTTTTGCATCTCTTTGGTCATTCGTTTATGGTATCTATTTCTTTATAGCTCTATCATGGATAAGACCTTATGCACTAATAACACCACACAAGGCTGGCTGGTTGACACGTCAGATTAAATCAAAACCAGAAGCAAAGTCAGATTCTACAGTAAAAGATGTGGTTGCAGTAGGTAAAGAAGATAGTATGTTTTTGCAGAAAACAGCTGCTTAAGAATTAGTTTTATACCTCTCCATTTAAATTGGAGAAACTAAAAATAATAAAAACCCCGCTCTTATTCAATGCCTTAAGAGTGGGGTTTTTTATTCAGATTTTTTATTTAGAGGTGATATTTATTCACTTGGAAAGATGTATTAGCAGCAATAAAATGAATGTGATATGTATGTGCTCCAACTACAATTTATAACAGACTTTCAAATATATGATACTCTTCAATATGGTATTGTGGTTCAGGGTAGATAGCAATGGGCATACCAAATTTTGCCTCTAAAGATGTTATGAGATGTTTTTCCTCTCCATGCAACAATTGAGCTATTTCAGGGTGTACTTTGACAGTAAAGCGGTTGCCCATAATATCAGTTGCTTCATTTAATAGATCTCTATGAATTTTATGGCATATTGATTTACCAGAGAGAAGCATACCATCACCTGCACAATAAAAACAGGGTTCACATAAAGTACGGGTGAGATTTTTTCTAACCCTTTTACGTGTCATCTGAACAAGCCCTAACTCAGATAAGGGAAGGACATTTGTCTGGCTTTTATCCTTTTTTAGAGCATCTATAAGATGAGACATAACCTTCTCCTTGTGATGACTCTTCTTCATGTCAATAAAATCAATAATTATAATACCGCCAATATTGCGAAGTCTTATCTGATAGGCAATCTCTTTAACAGCTTCAAGATTAGTTTTTAAGATTGTCTCCTCAAAATTATGTTTTCCAACATATTTACCAGTATTTACATCAATTGCCACTAATGCCTCTGTCTGTTCAATGATGATATATCCACCAGATTTAAGCCACACCTTCTTTTTTAACGCTCTTGCAATATCTCCTTCAATATTATAGGCATCAAATATTGGTTCCGCTCCCGTGTAAAGCTCAACAGAAACTCTAAGATCAGGCATCAGCTTGTCTAAAAAATGGACAACGCTCTCATATCCCTCTCTTGAATCAATAATTAATCTATCAGCTTCATCTGAGAGCAAATCCCTTACTGCACGAAAAGTTACTGTTAAATCTCTATAAACTAAAGATGGAGCGGACGCTGTTTTACCCCTCTTCTGAATATCTTCCCATGTTTTAGTAAGAAAAGCTATTTCTCGCTCTAACCTGTTTGTTTTTATTCCTTGTGCTGCGGTTCTAAATATATATCCAAAGTTGTCTTTCCTTATTGACATAAGAAGCTCTTTCAGCCGAATACGCTCCTTTTCATCATCAATTCTTTTAGATATACCAATGTGATCAACCGTAGGCATAAGAACCATGAACCTACCCGGAAGAGATATATGAGTTGTTACTCTGGGACCTTTTGAACCCATTGAAGATTTTGCAACTTGCACCAAAATCTCCTGTCCCTCATTTATAAGCTCTTCAATTGGGCAATCTTCTGCTAAGTAGGGTTTCCAATTGTATGCAGATGTACTATTTTTCCAATTTGTAGAATTTTTCCAATTTGATGAGCTTTTCCAGTTTGATGAGGCAGCCAATTTTTCAAGTTCTTTTTTATTTTCACTTGCATTAATGATTATTGCTTTATCATCAATAATATCTGTTCCAATATCTTCAGCAGAATTTTGCTCTCCTGATTCTGTTTCATCTTGGTCTATCTCTGCCTCTTGTTCAAACCTTCTGGCAAGGTCATCAAATGTGTTATCTAAAATATCATCCACATAAAGAAATGCTGATTGATTAAGTCCAATATCAACGAACGCAGCCTGCATACCGGGAAGTACCCTCTGCACTCTTCCTTTATAAATATTACCTGTAATATTGGACTCATCGCCTCTTTCGATAAATAGTTCTACAATAGTTCCATTCTCTAAAACAGCCACACGAGTCTCGTGGGCTGCTGCATTCACAACAAGTTCTTTTAGCATACTATTAAATCTTGATCTTTAAATTATAAGTGATAGAGAAAATCTTAATCTCTTCCACAAGGTTAAAAAATATTTTAAGCTGATTTGAGTTTAACAATATCTGCTGAACGAAGAACATTATCAGGCACTTTAAACACCTCAGTTAATATTTCAGATGGTCTTATGGTTCGTTGAACATCATTTTTCAGAGTCATCTCAAGTTCAGTATAATCTAAATTTAGGGTTAACTCATCTTTATCTTTTGTGCTTAAATCACAGCGCTTGTTTTTGATGTTTGTATTTCCAAAATTAATTAGCTTAATTTTCTTTGTTACCTTTCTTAAATCTGTAGTTCTTTGAATACCTTTAAAACTTAGTTTATCAACAACATACTCTGACAAAGTCATAAATTCATCTATATCCTGTTCTGTGATAGAAAAATTTTTGAGTCTAATTTTATATGAAATAGATAAGTTAGTCTCTGTTTGATGTTCTTCTCCAATTTCTATATTCACATCTGAGGTTTTCTTTAAATCTTTTGAATAAACAGAGCGTGTAATTGTTATTGTTCTGGGTAATACATCGTTAAG
>JADFXA010000106.1 GCA_015233755.1 Desulfamplus sp.
CAACCTCCAGCCTGCACAATACGTCTTATCCCAATCTCTTTGTTCTCTTTTTTTCTTGATGAAACGCAGTCAGTAATAACATGAACTTCGCACCCGCTATTTAGCAAATCTAAAGATGTTTGATATACACATATATGAGATTCAATTCCAACTACAAGAACCTGTTTTCTGTTAAGTGATTTAAACCGCTCCATAAATTTATCGTTTCCGCAGCAGCTAAATGATTTCTTAGCAATTGGTTTCACATCAGGCATAAGCTCTTGCATAAGTGCTGACACCTCTGGAATAGTAGCACCAAGTTTGTCTGGAATCTGCTCTACCCATATCACAGGAACATCTAAGATCGCCATACCTTTAATCAATGTCTGAAGAGAGTCAAAAAGCTCATCTTTGTTATACATCAATTGAGCAAGTTTTCCTTGAACATCAATCAAAACTAATACACTATTCTCTTTTGAAAACATAATATTTCTCTCCTTCCGTTTATATACTACAACTACATTATTTGTAAAATTGAATATCTATAGAAGCTTCAATGTAGCAAACATAAAGTTGATTTCGCACAAATGAAGTAAAGTAGGGAGTGCTATTATTTATACAAATCGTTCAAATAAAATCTTATGAGCAACAAGATTCATAGATTTTATTCTGCCTTTAACTATTTTTTGTTCTCCAAAAATACTCATTATTCTATAACTGTTGTTATTATCTTCTGGCTCTATTAAATCAACAGACTCCATTAACAACTCCTCTTTTCCATCTTTTACCATATAAGCATTAGCTTCACACATCTCTAAAGACCTCCTTAAGTTCGATTTCGATAAGATATTTTATAAGGTGTGGTAGAGGTTCTCTATGAAAACCTACAATCACCACATTTTCTTGATTAAGCGGGAGCAATATTTTTAAAGCTGACGCGGAAGTTACAGCCTCTGCCATCTTAGGTGTTACCTCCCCCATCATGGCATTTGCCCATGTAATGGCTATTGATCCGATAATCACATCTGCTTTTTTTACGGTCTGAACAATGGCATTTTCTCCGGAAGCCGCTCTATTTGCTCCTGCTTTCATCATTTGAGATGCAGCAATAGCATTTGTCCCTATTGCCGTTATTTCAATAGATTCTCCGTAAAACTCTCGTAAATACTTGATAAGAGAGACGCCAATACCGCCCCCCTGACCATCTATAAGACAAACTCGTTTATGCAAACAATATCTCCTCCTATAAAATTAAAACATGATTTTGATGGTTCTCAGAATATTATCTGCTTGGTCAAACTCAAGATCATTTATAAGAGTGTCTATTTTATCTATGATCTCAATTTTGTCATTACCAAGTAGATTTTTTAACTTTGATAAAGATTTTAAAGCGTCAATATAGTTGTTGTCTTTTAGCAATAGCGACAGCTCATTAACTACTTGACTCACGATTTCCAAATCAACTGGCAGTTCATTTTTATCAGATAATGACTCAACAGGTTTGGAATCGTCTGCATCTATCCACGCTGCCAAAGCATTAATTAGAATATCTGTCTCTTCAATCAATTTTTCAGCCAAAGCAAGGCAACTATTATCAGAATCAATAGCTGTTCCACTACCACCACTATTACTACTACTGCCATTGTTGCTATCACTATGATGCCTTAAAACCATTTCAAGCTCTTTTGCAATTTCAAAGAGTCTGTTTGCTGACATATTTCCAGCAATCCCCTTGAATGTATGAACTGTTCTTGCGGCATCATTTATATTATTATTTTCTATCAGCTTTGTTATCTCATAAGGTATTGTTTTATATTTTCTTCTAAAATCGATAAGAAACTGCTTGTAGAGTTTTCTATTGTTATTGATTCGTTTTACTCCAGCCTCAATATCAACACCTGGAAGAGTTGAGGGAAGTTCTATCCAATTTGTTTTAACATCTTGTTGTTCTCTATCTTTATGTGCGAGAGATTCAGCTATTTTTTCATCTTCCAATACTTTTGAGATACCATAATTAACTCTTTTTGCTGGATTTATCCATTTTGTAAGTATCTCTAAAAGTTCTGCCGGGTCAATTGGCTTGGAGATATAATCATCCATTCCAGCATTAAGGCACTCCTCTCTTGCACCTCTCATAGCATGGGCTGTCATAGCTACAATTGGTAAATCTTTAAAACGAGGGTCTAACTTAATTAATCTTGTAGCTTCATATCCACCCATAACAGGCATTTGAACATCCATAAACACCAATTCGTATTCTCCAATGCTTACAGATTTAATTGCCTCGTTACCATTATCAGCTATATCCACAATAAGACCAAAACCCTCAAGTATCTCCTTTGCCACTTGTTGATTGAGAATATGATCCTCTACTAAAAGAATCTTTGCCCCTTCAATTGTTTGGTTAGCCATATCTCCAATTTCAGAGTCAACGTCAAGATTGTCTACTTTACCATCTCTATCTATAATAGATGATGGCAATATTCGTGTTGCAGTTGGAGACGATAGGCTCTCATCTCCAAATATCTGCATTATAGTTTCTAACATCAAAGAAGGGCTGACGGGTTTCATTAGAAATGAGTGAATACCTTCTTTTTCAACCTGTTTCATCATCTCCTCACGTCCAAAAGCAGAAACCATTATAATAAGAGGAGTTTTACTTAGTCGATTATCTTTTTTAATTAGTTTTGACACCTCAATGCCATTCATTCCTGGCATTTTCCAATCCATAAGTACCAGATTATAAGGTTCACCGCGTGAATCTGCTTTTTCAAGTTCTGCAAGAGCAGCTTGACCCGAATCAACAGCTTTGACACCAAAATTAAATGAGAGCAGTTGTTCTGCTAAAATCTGCCTTGCCATTGGGTGATCATCAACAATAAGCACCTTTAGAGGCGGAATATTGTGGGGTAGCTTAAATGTCTCTTCTTCCATTTTTAGAGGTGATTTAAAGGTTGCTGTAAATGAAAATGTGCTTCCTTTTCCTGGTTCGCTTTGGATTTCAATATCTCCGCCCATCATCTCAACAAGACGTTTACTTATAGTAAGGCCAAGTCCTGTTCCTCCAAATTTGCGGGTAATAGAGCTATCAGCTTGAGAAAATGCTGAAAATAGTCGAGCAGTTTGCTCTTTGCTCATTCCAATGCCAGTATCTTGAACTGAAAACTTAATTGAGCAAAAAGTTTTACTACCATTAAGAGCTGCTGTTTCTATAGTATCAGTATCTATTTTTGCAACATTAAGTGTAGAATCTAATCTTGAAACTCTGTTATCTTGATTTTCCGGAGCTGCTAACTCTGCTTTTATAAAAATATGCCCAGATTCTGTGAATTTTACTGCATTATTGACCAAATTTGTTAGTACCTGCCCTAAACGCAATGGATCCCCAATAAGTGTAGAGGGAACATTGCAATCAACCTTGTGTATGAGCTCAATCCCTTTTTCAGAGGCTTTTACAGATACTAATCCAGCAACACTATTAATTACATCACTAAGTTGAAAATCAATCTCTTCAAGACTTAGTTTCCCAGCTTCAATTTTGGAAAAATCAAGAATATCGTTTATAATTCCAAGAAGAGATTTTGCTGATGAGTCAATTTTAGATAAGTAATCACGCTGTTTATAGGTTAAAGAAGTTTTAAGAATAAGCCCTGCAAAACCTATTATAGCGTTCATAGGAGTTCTTATCTCATGGCTCATATTGGCAAGAAATGCACTTTTTGCCCTGTTTGAAGCTTCTGCAGCTTCTCGCTCTTTTACCGCATTTTCTCTATCTTTCTTTTCTGTAATGTCAATTATAGAGCCTTCCATGTAGGCTGGATTTCCAAATTCATCATTAACAATTTTAACAGACATATAGACATTGATTATCTGCCTATTTTTATTATATGCCTCAAGTTCATGCCCAATAACTATACCATTTTGCTTTAAACTTGAGATAATTCTATCTCGCTCAAATGGATTGACATAAAGAGATTTAGTAAAACCTTTTATGCTCATAATCTCAAGTGGTGAGTCATACCCAAGAATACGGGCAAAAGAAGCGTTAGCATTTAATATTGTGGCATCAAAAGATGTTTGAAAAATTCCCTCAAGAGCGTTTTCAAATATATCTCTATATTGTTTTTCAGATTTACTCAAAGCCTGATTGACAGATTCAAGCTCTTTATTTACAGATCTAAGCTCTAAGTTGACAGATTCAAGCTCTGAATTCACAGCTTCAAGCTCTATATTTGCATTTTCAAGCTGATCGTTTACAATCTCAAGCTCTCTGTTTAAAGTTTTAAGCTCTGTTATCTGCTCAAGGATTTTTCTTCCCATAGTTTGTAGAACCTCAACAGTCTCTTGAAATTCAATAAAAGTTATTAGTTGTTCTATTTTACGATTGGCAGCTTGTTCAGTCATAGCTTGTGCTATGCTATTTCTATCAACAAAGAATGAGCCATCTGCAAATGAATTTACAACAGCAGTAAGGTTTTTAATTGGAGAAGCTAACCAACGGGCAACTGGATAGGCTAATGCAAGTAGAAAAATGAGCATTGCAAAAATTCCAACTGCAAATTTCAGGGTAAGGTCATGGAGTTTGCTAAAGACAATATCAGAATTTGTGTTCAAAAATATTTGATATACTAAGGAGTTATTTTTATCTCTATTTTTTAGTGTAAAAGTTACCTCTTTTGACCTGATATCCTTTTCATTTAGAGAATTTTCTTCATCTAATGAATTCAGTTGATTATCAATCAACACAGATTTGTTGTTTTGCAAAAGATGAAATCCAGCAGAATTTTCTATGTTTGATAAGGCTAAAGCTGCTAAATTGTTTATTGGAATTATTGCAAGGAGGTATCCTTTTACCTCGTCCATTGCCTTATCAACTAAAGGGACAAGCATGGCAATACCGTGATGGCTTGAAACATCAGATATTGAAGGAGATAAATCGTTATGCAGTTCCAGATCTGATTTTTGAGGCTTAGAAATGTTTTTAGATTCAAAAGAGTTAGTTGAGGCTGTATTAAACTCTAAAATATTGATTAGAAAATTTTTGTCGTCAAATCCTACAAATATAGGAACTACAGAAAAATTATTATTATTAGTTTCAATAGTTGTTTTATTTTTTATGGCTCTATCTAAATCATTTGGCAATTTGCGTGAACATTTCTCAGGAATAGACTCAACAATCTCTCCGTTACCATCAATCAGATAAATAGCAGCTACAAGCGGATATTCTTCTTTAAATTCGCTCATATACTCGACAGCTTGATAGCTCATAAAATTACGGATACCAAGCGCTGATTTTACAGTTCCTTGAATAACATCATTATTGCTGCTTAAAGTTATAAACGCAGATGTAATAAGCCCAATTCCGTGGTCAAGCGTAATAGCAAGATTCTTGGTTTTTAGGTCAAGCTCTTTGAGGGCATTCGTGTAGTTAATATCATAAATCTCTTTCATGGCAACAAGGCAGATTACAAGGGCTGGTAAAGTAGCCCATAGCATGAAAAGAGTGACTAATGTTAGGTTGAATTTTTTGAACATATCAGCCTCAATTCTTCTTTTTTGAAATATCACATAGACGAAAAAGTCTGAGAACGAGCCTGACTTACACCCTCTTCACCAATTTGGCTCCAGCCAACTGCTTTTGCAGCAAAACTATTATATGAATCAACAATTTTTTTAGATAAAGTATCTTTTCCAGCAATATCAGTCAGCACCTCTTTAGTGTAGCGTGCAAGCCCGCCAAGCACTTTAGGCGGGAAATGGCGGAGTTTTACATTATGCTTTTGTACAAGATTGGCCAAAGCATCGCCATTCAAATATATATACTCAGAAACTTCGGCAATATAGCTTGATGATGTGGCATGTTTTATCACCTCTTGTAAATCATTAGGCAGAGTGTCGTAGCGTTTTTTATTAATAATGAACTCCTGTAAAGCTTGAGGCTCATGCCAACCAGGCCAATAAAAAAATTGTGCTACATTATGAAGTCCAAAAAGAGTATCTTCATAAGGATTTGCCCATTCAGCAGCATTAACTTTACCTGATTTCATAGCATCTAAAATCTCTGTAGAGGGTAAGATAACAGGCTCACCTCCAGCTTTCTGGATAACTTTTCCACCTAAGCCACCAATTCTCATCCTTATCGATTTGAAATCATCAATAGATTTTATCTCTTTGTTAAACCACCCGCCCATCTGTGCTCCACTGTTGCCTGCAAAAAATGGTTTAACATTATATTGAGCATAAAGTTCGTCCCAAAGCTCGTGTCCACCTCCATGAATTAGCCATGAAGCAGTTTCGGCATAATTAAGCCCAAAAGGGACCGCATAAAAAATATGAAATACATCTTGTTTTGGCCAATAAGCACTTGCACCAAAACCAATATCTGCTTCACCTTTGGAAACAGCATCAAAAGAGTCAAAGGCTTTTACTAACTCTCCTGGATAATATAGTTTTATTTTAATTCTTCCATTTGAAAGAGTTTCAATGCTTTTAGCAATACGGGCGGCAATTCGTCCCGATATTATCTTTTCTGGAAAAGCTGAGACCATCTTCCATTCATATTTTCCCTCAGCATGAGTAGGTGTAACTCCAGTAAGCATTGTTGCAGCTGCCGCAACTCCTAATCCAGCAGATTTTATGAATCTTCGTCTATTCATGGTTTTCTTAGCCCCCTTATTTTATTGCACTAAATTTATAACCGTTCAGTTTTAACTCTCCGATCTATCAAAAATGTGCTTCCCTCAACTGCTTTGGCATTTTTTTTCAATCCAGCAAGTACATCATTTAGTTCAAGATATTCTTTATAAAAGCTATTTGCCAAATCTACACCAGCCATGCTGATTGACATGATTGGAAAACACTCCTGCTCAAGCCTGCGGTTAGTTGAGCAGATACACTTTGCAACAGCATCTTCAGGGTTATAAAAGTTAATGATACCTTCATCAAATTTTTTTATAATCTCTTTGCACACATCATGAATTTTATCTGAAGGAGAGATGACAACAAAATCATCACCTCCAATATGACCGATAAAAATATTTGAATCTGAAATTTCCAATGATAAGAGGCTATCTTTAATTACCTGCGCCGTAAATTTGATAACCTTATCCCCCATAGCAAAACCATATTTGTCATTAAATGCCTTGAAATTATCAAGGTCTGTGTAAATCACACCAATCTTGTTCTTTTCATATATTGCCTCTTCAATTACCTCTTTAATACTGTTATTGCCGGGAAGCCCTGTAAGAGGATTCGCATCAAGTGCCATGTTACAAAGCCTTTTGAGTTCTTGCATAGTGTAACGGAGTTTTAGGTGGGTTTTTACTCTTGCCTGTAATATTGATGGGCTGATTGGTTTGATGATATAGTCAACCGCACCAAGCTCAAAACCTTTAGTTTCATCACA
>JADFXA010000107.1 GCA_015233755.1 Desulfamplus sp.
AAACTGTCCTGTTATAAGTGTGAACCGTTAATAGCAAAATAAAGATTTAACTCTTCTCCTAACAAATAGGTTTAGTGGCAAAAAGACTAAATTAAACCGCTAATATCAGCGCAACCAACTGACATTAAAGATATAAACAAGAGGTTAATTATGAAAAAAATACTTATCGTTGATGATGATCCAAATATCAGAGACTACCTTGTATCTCTTCTTGAAGACAATGGTTATGTAACCAAAACAGCGATTGATGTGAGTGATGGTTTAAAGGTTGCAAAAGAGTATAAACCCGATTTGATTACTCTTGACCTTGAAATGCCAGGAGAGTGGGGTCCCAAATTTTATAGACATCTTTCCGAGGACAAGGAACTTAAAAATACCCCTGTTATTGTGATAAGTGGACAATCAGGTAATGATTATGCCATCAGCAAAGCCGTAGCAAGCTTAACTAAACCCTTTGACAGGGAAGAGCTTTTGAACATTATCAAAGAAAATATTGTTTAATTATAAATGATAATTTTAATCAAATTAATCAACACACTTGATAAATGGTGAGCTAACGTGGCTGAAAATATTTTATTGATAGAGGATAACAAAGAACATGCTATAGCTTTAAAACTCTACCTTGAACGAAGTGGGATAACCGTTGTCATTGGAACAACGCTGGAAGAGATGCTGTCTAAAAGCAGAGCAAAAGCATTTGATATTCTTTTAATTAATCCGTTTCTCAATGATCGCAACATCTGTCCACAGATAAACAATACCAAAAAATACAATCCTTCACTTCAGATAATTGTACTATGTTTTAAGAAATATCTTGATCAAGCAATGGATGAAGTAGGAACAAACGCAATTAATTTTTTGGAAATTCCTGTTAGCAGCAAAGCATTGAAACTTGCTATAATTCATGCCAGAAGATGTATTTCTAATGAACAACGAATTACAGCATATTCTGAGCGATTAGCTGATCTGGAGCATGACCGCACTCTTTATCATCAGTTATTCAACGAAGTTCCTTGCTATATTTCAATACAGAACCGTGATTTAAGACTTATCGGAGGCAACAGCCTTTTTCAGAAAGATTTTGGCAATGAAATTGGGGAATACTGTTATGAGATTTATAAACATCGCTCCTCTTCATGCCCTACTTGCCCAGTTATCAAAACATTTTCCGACGGCAAATCTCACTCTACTGAGGAGGTAGTAACAGCACTTTCTGGACAACAGTACCATGTTTTGACTCAGACTGCTCCTATATTTGATGATGAAGGTGAGATTACTCAGGTTATGGAGATAGCGACGGATATTACTCAAATACGTGAACTTCAGGGACACCTCTCCTCTCTTGGGCTTATGCTCGGTTCCATGTCCCATGGTGTAAAGGGACTTCTTACAGCCCTAGATGGGGGAATCTATCAGATGGAATCGGGAATGAAAAAGAATAATCCCGAACGTACCGAAAACGCCTTAGAGTTGATAAAACAGGTTGCCGATAGAATCAAAAAGATGGTACTTGAAATTCTCTATTATGCAAAATCAGGAAAACTTAATTACCAAACGGTTGATGTCTCAAAGCTTATGATAACCGTTGTATCGACTGTCAGTAACCTTGCCAAGAAAAATTGTATTGAAATTTCTACTGATATTCCTGATTCTCTTGGGGATATTGATATTGATTCCAACTGGTTACAGGCAGCATTAGTAAATCTTGCGGAAAATGCTGTGGAAGCCTGCAAGTATGATAAGGCAAAGGATAAAAAACATAAGGTACAATTTACGTTGTGGGAAGATGAGAAAAAGAGGATTTGTTTATCTATAAAAGATAATGGCATGGGCATGGATCAGGAAACCCGTGAAAAAATGTTCACCCTTTTCTTTACATCAAAGGGTTCTCAAGGTACGGGTCTTGGGCTTTTTATTGCAAATCATGTAATTCAGCAGCATGGCGGACAGATTAAAGTAGAATCCACATTAGGAGAAGGTACATGTTTTGAGGTGTGCCTGCCAAGAAAAAAACCTGAAGAATCTGTAGCACCTTTTGGAAAATTAGTAGACTCGGTTGTCAACACCCCCTACCCTACTAAAGACGAGATTGTTAAATGAGTCAGTTAGTTCAAATACGACCAATTTGTTAGTTAGAAAACAGCCCTGCTTTTAGGAGGGCTTTGACATTGAGATATTATCATCCAATGGTATTTTTTACAATTCCAATAAGCTTTTCAGGGTCAAATGGTTTTGGCAGCCATGTTATCGCTTTGTCAATTGATAGATGTCTGCTTGCCATGCCGCTTATGACGATCACAGGTATATCTTTCCACTCGTTCTTTTTAGAAAATCTTCTGAAAAATTTAGGTCCCCACTCACCTGGCATCTCAATGTCCAGAGTTATTAGGTCGGGGGTCTCTTTTTTTAGCACCTCAAATGCTTCAGCACCATTGTTTGCAGTGCAGGTTTCATAACCATTGTCATTGAATATGTTTACAAGGTATCTCACAATTGCAGGGTCGTCATCAACAACAAGTATTTTTTTTGCCATCTATATTATCCTCCATTGCTTTATAAGCTAACTAATTATTATATTTAGATAAGATGATATTTTTATTTCTATTTTTTGTGGCACTCACCACATACAACAGAACCCTTTTTTTCTGCAAGGTGGCAACCTCTGCAAAGTTTATGATATTTTACAGCAAGATCAATGGATGAATTACCAGCATGACACTCTGAGCATGATTGTCCTTCCGAAGTTTGACCTTCAAGAAGTTTCCCCTTTTCATCATATAGATGGTGGCATCTGTCGCAATTCTCAACTCCAGCTTTTTCATTGTGAGTATCATGCTGAAAACAGACAAAAGGTCTTGTGTTTGTGTTTGCGTCAATGCTTTCGCCATTTATATTAAGACAATCGCTGGCATTTGCCATTTCTGGTGTGAAAATAAGTATCAAGGTAATAGCTATGGCAATAGATGCCATAATTATATGATGTATAAAGTTATTCATAGAGATTCTTTCTCCTTTACAATTCAGGTAGTTCAAGAATTTCGTAAATAATATCGCCAAAGAATTTTAGTTCCATGTCAACTCCATAGTGGTGGATAATATCCTCAAGACCACCATGACAGTTATGGCATGGGGCGATAACAACTTCTGCCCCTTTTGCCTTTGCTGCAAAAAGCTGTTTAGCTTTTGCTTTCCCACTTTCTACTCTTGCATTTTTAAAAGGAGGTCCACAGTTGATGACCCCACCTCCAGCACTGCAACAGTAGTTATGCTCTCTGTTTGGGGTCATCTCAATAAATTCAGCACAAGTGGCTTTGACTATATTTCTTGCCATTTCGTGAAGCCCTCTTCCTCTTGAAATATTGCATGGATCGTGCAAAGTTACGGGTCTATCAAATTTTTTTTTGATTTTGATCTTCTTTTGCTCAAACAACTCATTGTAATACTCAATGGCATGAACAACCTCGATTGGTGGCATTTTCCAAGCTAAAGCACGATTTCCAACATCATAAACAGAGCGGAAAGCATGACCACACTCTCCCATTACAATTCGTTTTGCCCTTAAATTTAAAGCTGATTCAAAGTGGCGTCTTTTAAGGCGTTCCATCATCTCATAGTCGCCTGTAAACATGCACATATCACTGTTATCCCACCCGGGCATTGATGGCATTGTCCAATTTTCATGTGCAGCGTTCATAATTACTGCTGCTTGAAATATAAGCTGTGCTCGAAATTTTGGCTCAGGACCTATTACAGAGTAGAAAATATCAGCCCCTTCTTTATCAAGAGGAATTCTTAAATTTTCAATCGCCTCTTGAGCCTCTTCTTCTTGCCACATCAGCGTATCAATCCATTCGTCATCTTTTACCCACATCTGGTTCATAGTTGCTGAATGGCTATGAGCAGTATCTTGAATGTATAGCGGAACTACTCCAAGTTTGTGGCATATTCTCCTCATAACGGACATGACGTAAGCCACATCAAGCCCAAATGGACAATACATAGCACATCTTTTGCAAAGATTGCATTGGGTATAGGCAACAGTTGCAGCATCTTTTATAAATTCAGTTGAAACTTTGCCCTTTTTTCGCAATATTTCCCAAAGTGTCTGCTTAACCTTACCTGCTGGAGAAAATTTAGGATCGTTAAGTGAAAGAAAAAAATGACACCCTTTGCTACACATTCCACAGTGAACACAGGTATCAACATAAACTTTAAGTCTTGCCCCTGTTTCATCATTTATAACCTGATTAATTACAATTTCAATCTTTTCAGGTGTAAGTTGCTCTAACCCCTTTAAAATCCCTTGATCTTCTATCTTTTTGCTTTCGTTTTTTTTAGGATCTTTTTCAATCTCTTTGACCGATTTATATTCACTCATATAACCCTCTTTATCTTTTATATAAAAGTAGGGACAAAATACCGCCCATTGTTTAGACAAACCAAGAAAGGAAGAAAGGGGTCTATAACCCTCTACTACCAATCTTTTGCCATACGAACACCGCCAAATTCAGAGCCAATATATCCTCGTGTAAACGGAAAAAGGAACATGTGAAATAGTTTTGTAAATGGAATTGCCATTAACATTATTTCGCCTGAAATGATGTGGATAATGGTCATAGTAGCAAAGCCAGGAAATTGATGATAAGCCCAAAAACCACTAACAAAAGGTGTTGCAACTATAAATAGAATAATAAAATCTAAAGGTGTTGTCAGATATTTAACATCAGGAAGTTTAATACGTCTCCATAAAAAGAAGAGACAAGAGGCAATAACAATGAGAGTCATAAGATCAGCAACCGCGTTAGGAAGGGTAAACCAACTGATATTAAAATTCTCTTTCCAAAGGATAACATGACCAAAGACAAACAGTGGAGTTAGAAAAAGGCAGATATGGAATAAAAAAGTTACAACAGTCATGGTAGGGTTTATCTTCATGCTTCTGCTGCCAAAGGGTATCAGCCAATGAACGATAGAACGTAATGCAAATTTAGTATCCATGTATTCAAATACGATGCTGTCTTTTCTCTTTGCAAGCTCCAAAAGTTCGCGAAAACGCCAGATACTTCCGCCAATAAAGACCAGAAAAGCAATCCATGCAAGCGGTCCTGTAGCAAAATAGTAAAAATTATGCATAGTTTTATGCTCCTACTTTATCAGTTAAATGATTCCAATATCACGATGTAGCGTACGATTTATTTCTTTGGCCTTTATATTTTGATAACCTTTCTATTATAGGAACTTCCCTGCAACCCTCTTACAAGGATACTTGAGTTGTCAGGACTAAATATAGGATTTGCTAAATCGTCATATTTTTCGTCAATTATATTGCCATTAAGGGCGATATGATAAAAACCATCTTTTTTAAATTTGACAGCAAGGTGAGAGCCATTGTTGCTAAAAACAGGCTGCCAGACCATATCAAATAGGCAATCCCACGCTTTACCATCAACAGCTACACCCCATTTCCCTTTATCCTTGAAAAGGCAGGCAACTCCATTTCCGTCAGGGCTAAATAGAGGGTCAGATAGATATTCAGAAAATCTTATCTCCCAAGGATTATTATCAAGAGCCATAGTCCATTTTCCAAACTCAGGGGCTACAATTGCTGCTATCTTTGTTCCATCAGGAGAGTAAAACTGTTGCCAAAGTTGGAAATATGGGCGATCCCAAAAGATTTCACCATCTTTTGCCAAATACCATTTTCCACCTCTCTTAACTGGTGCTGTAACTGAATAAATAGAAGGAGAAAAACGAGGTTCCCAAACCGACGAGAAGGATTTATCCCATGTTTCACCATCAATTGCAATGTAGTAGTCGTAGTATGAAGTTCTAACTGACACTGCAATATGATTTGAATCATCAGAAAAGCAGGGATTCCAAATATTCATAAAATTTTTATCCCATGTCTCTCCATTTACTGCTATAGAGTAACACCCTTGTCTGAATTTAAAAATCTCGCTTTCAAGAACAGGGACAGATTCAACAACAGCAGCTGTTTTCTCTCCATCTGGACTTATAACCATATCAGTAAGTCTTGAGAACTCATTTTCCCAAGGTGTATCATTATTCACAACAGAGTATAAAAGCTCTTTTTGAGCAGATACAGCTATATTTCCGTTAGAGTTAAATTTCATATTCCAGATAAAGTCATATCCATTTTCCCATGTTTCGTCATCTGTAGAGACTTTCCATTCTCCAGCATCAGATACTAATGCTGCAAGTCGGTCATCAGGAGTAAATTGTAAATTCCACGCTTTGTCGTAACTGTTTTCCCAAGTTTCAGGATCATTGCCTTCACTTTGAATACAGACCGTAAATTCCATATCTTCATTTTTGACGATTGCTGCAATTTTTTCGCCATCGTGACTTACACGAAGCTCCTCAATATATGGAAATTTTTCTTTCCATGCACTTAAATCTGCCACTTTTTTTTTGCTGGTATCCCAGTCCCATTTATCATAATTGCTCATGATGCCTCCATACACTATATTTATTCTATGTCAGATTTATATTTTGAAACTTAATACAGCTTTTGAATTGGTTATATGTTATTAACAGGATAGTTCTTTTTTGCAACTACTATTTTTATGACCTGAGAGATGGTAATTTCTCTAAGCTGTTCTATATAAATATTTATAACAGCTTATGTTAAACAGACTTATATTTACCTACAAGTCTGTTCTCTTTATCTCTTCCTTCGAGTTTGATTCTAACGACTTGCCGTTTTAGTGCATCATTCCCCTCTACAAGAACTGAAAGATAATTTGATGTTATGGCAATCAACTTGCCAGTTTTATCGTCCCTTTTATCCTGAACAACAGATTCTATATGTTGTTCTAAATATTCGTTTTGATTTATCAATCTATTCTCAAAATCTCTTCTCTTTTGAAATCCAAGTTCACGTAGTATTGCACTCCTTTCCTTGACTATCGTGCTATTAACTTTATCTGGGTAGTCATAGGCTTTTGTTCCCTTTCTTGGTGAAAAAGGGAACACATGAAGATAATTTATTGGTAGTTGTTTAATAAGGTTCAAAGTATTCTCAAAAGCCTGATTAGATTCTCCAGGAAATCCCACAAGAATATCAACGCCAATAGCTGCATTTGGAAGAGTATCATAAATTTTATTAATCAAATTGGAAAATAGCTCAGAGTTATATGGTCTTCCCATACGTCTCAGAATCGTATCATCTCCGCTTTGAAGTGGAATATGAAAATGGTCGCATAAAATACTGTTTTTTGAAGCAAGATTAATAATCTCGTCAGTTAACTCATTTGGCTCGATTGAACTTAAACGGACTCTATGAATAGGTTTTATGTGATTAATTTCTATCAAAAGTTGAGTAAGAGGTGAGCTTATTGTATCTCTTTCT
>JADFXA010000108.1:0-4326 GCA_015233755.1 Desulfamplus sp.
TTATAAATCTCCATAATTACTATAATTTTGCTTTACAAATTTATCCTATTATTTTGTGAATTGAAAATTATAAATCCATGTTGGCAAGAACAAAATAGGCATGCCTAAATAACAAAAATTTAGCCTATTTGATAACAGTCTTCATGGTTAAAGGTCAATGCAAATTTACCTATATTGACATAAGTTTATGCTATGTTGCCATCAAAAATAATACATGCTATATTTTGAAATATCTATACAGAGGTTAATACTTCAGGAGTTAAGAAAATGAGAGAGCAGATGAAAACAGAAAATATGAAAGAAAAAGCTCAGATTATTTTGAAAAATAATATCCAAAAGACTTTAGATTCAATACCAAACCATATTGCTATTCTCGATAATAGTGCCACAATTGTCCTTGTAAATAGGGCATGGAAAATATTTGCTGATCAAAATGGTCTTTGCTCAACAAATTATTGTGTTGGTGAGAACTATATTGAAATTTGTAAAAAGGCCTCTGCAGAGAGGCAAAATGTTCTTAATCAAAGTCAATCAATTAACTCTGAAAAGACAAATACAAATGACCAAAATACTGAAATTGACGAATCAATCATAGATTATAAAATAACAGCCGCAGATCAAGATATTACACAAGAGTGCAAAGAACGTATTGGCTGGGATTTAAGTATTAATGGCATAATGGAAAAAACTGAAGGGGCAGAAGAGTCATTAAAGGGGATTAAAGATATCTTTGCAGAAGAGATCGAAACCTTTTCTATTGATTATCCATGCCACTCACCAGACGAGAAACGTTGGTTTAGAATGAACCTTATCCGTTTTGATTTTGAGGGTAATTTATGGATTCTTGTCTCACATGAGAATATAACTCAATCTAAACTTGTTGAGCTTAATCTAATTCAGAGTGAAAATAAACTCAAAGGTATAATCCAATCAGTTCCTGATGCAATGTGTATGATTGACAGGGAACAAAATATTGTCTGGGCAAATGATGTCGCAAAAAAGCTCTATGGCTCTTCATTGGTCGGGCAAAAATGTTATCGGGCTTATGGACGATGGAATAATCTTTGCCAAAATTGCATTGTCCATAAAACTTTTAGAGATGGAAAAGTCCATTCAGGAGAGTATTCGCATTTTGATTTAGATGGAAATGAAAGAATTATCTTATGTACATCAAGCGTTGCAGGATGTGATGATTTTGGAAATATCAGCCATGTAATGGAGATAATGCGTGATATTACAGATAAAAAGCGGAATGAAAGATTTCTTCAATTCATGCAGTTTGCAGTTGATACAACAGCAGATGGAATTTATTGGATTAAGCCTGACGGTAGTATAAAATATGTTAATCAATCGGTCTTAAAATATACGGGATATACAGAAGATGAGATAACAACATTAAAAGTTAATAATATTGATCCTAATGTAAGTGAAGACGTCTTGGAATGATACGTGGAATGAATTAAGACGTGTAAAAATAATGAGGTTTGAGACAATACACAGAACTAAAAATGGCATTGATATTCCTTTTGAAGTTACTTCAAATTACATTATTTTTGATCAAAATGAAGAGTACAATTTTGCCATAGTCAGGAACATAAGTGAGCGCAAGCAGGCAGAACGAGAGATTAAAAAATTATCCCAAGCAGTTGAATATAGTCCAGTAAGCGTTGTCATTACAGATGTTAATGGCAATATTGAATATGTAAATCGTAAATTTACCCAAGTCACTGGATATAGGCGTGAAGAGGCAATCGGACAAAATCCAAGAATTCTAAATGCTGGCCATAGGACAAAGTCATATTTCACGAACCTTTGGAATACGATTTTAGACGGCAGGGAGTGGAAAGGTGAGTTTGTTAATAAGAAAAAAGATGGTGATATTTATTGGGAAGCTGCTTCAATATCGCCTGTGTTTGATGAAAATGGTAAAATACTATATTTTGTTGCAATGAAAGAGGATATAACTGCCCGTAAAAAAATTATGGAAGAGTTAAAAGCCGCCAAAAAAAAGGCTGAAGCAGCAACTCAAGCAAAAAGTGATTTTCTTGCAACAATGTCCCATGAGATACGAACACCAATGAATGCAATCATAGGAATGAGCCATCTTATGATGGATACTGAGCTTAACGATATTCAGTATGGGTACCTTAGCAATATTCAATCAGCAGCAAATTCTCTTTTAACAATAATCAACGATATTCTTGATCTATCTAAAATAGAAGCTGGTAAGATGAGATTTGAGTTTGTTGAGTTTGAGTGGAATCAGATAATTGAAAAGATATTTAATGTCCTTCAGTTTACAGCAAATGAGAAAAAATTAGAGTTGATTTACAGCTTTGGAAAAAATATTCCTCAATTTATGATAGGAGACCCAACAAGAGTTAGCCAAGTATTGATAAATCTCATCGGTAATGCTCTTAAATATACACCTTCTGGCGAAGTAGTTGTGGATACAGAAGTTCTATTAGAAGATCAAATTGTAGATAAAGGTGGAAATTTTCTTGAATATGCAGCCATGCCTGAAGGAGGAACAGATATAGAAGATAAAAAAAATAATCAAATCATTACTACTGCTTATCCTAAAAATAGAGTAACGCTGCGTATAAGTATTAAAGATACTGGTATTGGTATAAATGAATCTAAGCTATCTTCTTTGTTTACTCCATTTACACAAGCAGACAGTTCAACTACAAGAAAATATGGAGGAACTGGATTAGGTTTAGTTATTGCAAAAAAAATTGTGAATAAAATGGGTGGAGATATTGAAGTCCAAAGCGTTCTTGGAAAGGGTAGTACTTTTTCATTTAATATCACTCTTAATAAGAGTGATAATGCAGAATTATCAGATATTATTGATACTAACTCTTTTGATGGTCTTAATGTTATGGTGGTTGAGCCTCATATTAGTTCACGCAGGGCAATTGTAAAATCACTTAAATCTTTAAACATGCGTGTAATGGGGGCATCCAATGGGGCAGAGGCTATTCAACTAATGGAGTTGGCTTATGAAACAAGTATAGATGAAGAGCGTAGGAGTGATAGATATAAAAATATCAGCTCTAAGAGTTCAAAATGTTTTAAGTCTGCTTTTGATATAGTTCTTATCAATTTGAATTTACCTGCAAATTACATCAACTGTGTTGATACTATAAAATCTCTTAAATCTATAGCTCTCGCATTAGAGACAAGTTTTAAATCAGATAAAACTTTAGAATCAAGTGATAGTGGAGAGCCACAAACAAAATATATCTTGATACATGATTTTACATTAAGTAAAGAGGTAAAAGAGATAGCAAAACAAGTTACTATTCATGGTTTTCTACCAAAGCCGATTACACCATCTATGCTTATAAAAACGGTTATAAATGCTGTGAATAAAGGAGAGCAAATTAGTTTGGTAAATGGCAATAGAACCAACTATCTATCTTCTGAAAATATCCAAGAAAAATTTAAAGATAAAAATTTATCTGTTCATAATAAAAATATTCTTGTAGTTGATGATGATGAGATAAATCGCCAGATTGTAGTGGCAATGGTTAAGAAGATAGGAGTGAAAAATATTGTATTAGCAACAAATGGTGAACAGGCGTTAAAAATAGCTCAAACACAACCATTAGACTTGATTTTAATGGATGTAGAGATGCCCGTTATGGACGGTCTTGAAGCAACTAGTAAAATTAGAGAGTTTGGTATAAAAGCACAAACTGTTGATGGAAAAACAGTTGATATTCCAATTATAGCTCTTACTGGTCATGCACTTGACGAATATCGTGAAAAGTGCTTTAAAGCTGGTATGAATGACCATATAGATAAACCAATTAAACCAGAAAAATTGTTCTTGGCACTTCAGAAGTGGTTAGTGTAATTTCATCTTTTAAAAAGTTGTTAAACCTATGCTCGGCGAGAGCTTGTTTAATGTAAGTATTGTAATGGAATCTTATGGATATAAATAGAAAAAGTAAAATTCTTGTGGTAGATGACAATGAATTTAACATTCATCTTATAGCATCTATATTTCAAGATAAATATACGTTAAATGTGGCAATGAACGGCAAAGATGCTCTTAAATCAGTTCAGCAAGATAAACCAGACCTTATTCTACTTGATGTTATGATGCCTGTGATGGATGGATATGAAGTGTGCCGTCAACTTAAAGTAGATAACAGTACAAAAGATATTCCAGTCATTTTTTTGACCGCCTTAAGCGAAGAGGAAGATGAGATGAAGGGGCTTGATTTAGGTGCTGTTGATTACATTGTAAAGCCAATTAATCCAAAGTTAGTAGAGAAGAGAATTAGCAATCATCTTGCATTAAAATACCATCGG
>JADFXA010000108.1:4674-5243 GCA_015233755.1 Desulfamplus sp.
GCAGCATCTGAAAAGAGTCTTGGTGAAGAGTCATTCTTAACTCTTGCCCGTGAGATTGCCTACACACACCACGAAAAATGGGACGGTTCAGGCTATCCTGAAGGGACAAAAGGCGATGATATTCCTCTTTCAGGTCGAATAATGGCAATTGCAGATGTCTATGATGCCTTAATTTCCAAAAGGGTTTATAAAGCACCATTTCCACACCTTAAAGCTGTTGAGATAATCGCTAAAGGAAAAGGAACCCATTTTGATCCTGATGTTGCTAATGCTTTTATTGCTAATGAAAATGAGTTCCGATTGATTGCACTTAAATATGCAGATTTTGACGAGGAACGTGCAATGCTTTCAATAGATTAGAATTTAACTCTTTGACACGTTTAGTTTTAAGAGTGTCGTCAAATCAATCAGCAGCGTCTTATGTCTGCCCCGAGACTTGAAAATTTCTTCTCAATTGACTCATAGCCTCGATCAATGTGATAAACCCTGTTTATGGTTGTAGAGCCTTTTGCAACAAGCCCAGCAATTACAAGAGAAGCACTTGCACGCAAATCTGATGCCATTACCTG
>JADFXA010000108.1:5558-7304 GCA_015233755.1 Desulfamplus sp.
TTCAGGTTCAGCTCCCTGTATCAGCACATCTCCCTTTGTAGCAGCAGCAGCTACCATAAAGGTTCCAGCTTCGATTCTGTCAGGAATAACATTAATTGAAGCTGATTTAAGAGATGGATTTAAAGAGTCAGAGCCAACTCCATTTATCCTAATAACAGCGGTTCCAGCTCCTATTACCTCAGCGCCCATCTTATTTAATGCATCGGCGAGAGCTGTTATTTCAGGCTCTCTTGCACAATTTCGCAGAACAGTTGTCCCTTTTGCAAGCGTTGCGGCCATCATTAGATTTTCAGTTCCAGTTACAGTTGGAATATCAAAGTAAAACTCATTACCGATTAGCTTCTCTTCAGTTGTTGCCTCAATATATCCATGTTCAATGGATATTTTTGCTCCAAGTGCTTCGAGCCCTTTCAAGTGAAGATCAACAGGTCTTGCACCAATTGCACATCCTCCTGGAAGAGATACTTTTGCTCGCCCAAATCGCGCAACTAAAGGCCCTAAAACAAGAATTGATGCTCTCATTTTTCTTACAAGATCATATTCAGCTTCAATCTTATTGATTGGAGATGCATCTATACGACATTTTGAACCGCTGCTCTCTATAGTTGCTCCAAGGTCTTGAAGAAGTAATTTTATACTTTTAATATCCATAAGATCAGGGATATTAGTATAATCTACAGTACCTTGAACTAAAATAGATGCTGCAAGTAGAGGTAAAGCCGCATTTTTAGCCCCGCTTATCTGGACAGTTCCTTGCAAAGAAGTCCCGCCTATTATCTCAATTTTATCCATTTTTTTATTTTATTCCATGTAAAATATTAATTTTATTGACTCTATTCTAAGTCTAAATCGTTAATCTTAAGAGTCTGAATATTTCAAAGAGACTCTCATAATTTATCTACGCTGACTTTTACCACACACCGCTTATGTTGCTCAAATGGTAAACAATATTCAGATATATCTATTTTTAGGTCTTTTCTATTTCTAAGAGGAGCAAGTTCATCTTCTTTGACTTCACCCTTCATGGCAATAATGCAGCCATCTCTTTTCAAGAAGGGAATTGCCATTTCTGTAAATCTATCTAAAGCTGTAAATGCTCTTGAAACAACAAAATCAAATTGATTTGCATAATTGGGCTTTTTTGAAAGCTCTTCAGCACGGCAATGGATTGCATCAACAGATTTTAAATTTGAACAATTTTTATTAATAGAGATATTTTCTATTATTGAATTATTTGTATGTGAATTACTATTTGGCTGAACAATACCACTATGGCTTATAAGATACTTTAAAAAACTCACCCTTTTTGCAGATGAATCAACCATTACAAGCTCAATTAAAGGGTTCACAACCTTTAGAGGCATACCAGGAAAACCACCACCAGAGCCAAGATCAATAACTTTTGGATTTATATTTGAACTACTTATAATCAATGGGGCAATAGCGATTGAATCAATAAAATGTTTCAAAGCAACATCAAAAGGGTCAACAATTGAGGTTATATTGAATTTTTTATTCCATCTTATTAGTTCTTGGGCATGAAAGGTCAAAATATCAAGCTGATCTTGAGAAAGTGTAACACCAAATGTTAACGCTCCAGACTCAACCCTCTTTTGCCATTTTCTATCAAATTGTTTATCCATTTAAGACCATATAAAATTGAACTTCGGCAAAACATATTACCTATCCAGTAATTTCAAGGTAGTACTTTAAGTTTTTCAGAAGCTCTAATATAATTATTTATTA
>JADFXA010000109.1 GCA_015233755.1 Desulfamplus sp.
TTTTTTCATACAGCGTTAAGTTTAAAAATATAAACCATTTTATTATAATAGTTTCATAATTGAAGTTAGTACTTATTTTGTGATTATATAAAAAACAAACCATTAAATTGCAGAAATTGATATTTTAATAACTTTATTTTGATTTAAAAAATAATTTTTTTCAAATAAATATTTCTTGACATAATTCATTTCATTGAGTATCTAAGTTTCAATATTAATATTGAGTAAATAAATTTTTTTTGAGTAAATTTTTCATGCAAAAATTTCTATACAATCACCATTTTAGATAACCTTACATTAAATTTTAAGAGAAGGCTTATGTTTGGTAAATACAAACCCATGTGGGGGGAAAAGACCCAGCTAAAATCAAGTTATGATGTGGTAATCATAGGAGGCGGACTACATAGCCTTGCAACTGCCTATTTTCTTGCAAAAGAACATGGTATCACCGATGTAGCAATTATAGAGAAAAACTACATTGGTTTTGGCGGTGCTGGTAGAAACACAGCCATTGTCCGTGCCAATCAGAGAACACAGTATAATGTTCCTTTATATAAGGAAGCGTTAGATCTGTGGCCAGTTTTGACAAAAGAGTTAGATTATAATCTTATGTTCAACAACTGCGGAAACCTTAACCTCATGCACAGCGAAGCTGCAATGAAAGCTGCCCGCATGACTATTGCGACTGCACAATTTCATGGCGTTGAGAGCCACTTAATTGATGCAAAAGAGGCAAAAGAGCTTGTTCCAGCACTAAATATCTCAGAAGATATAACCTTTCCTATTCATGGAGCAATGTTTCACCCTCCAGGTGGTATTGTTCGTCATGATGCTGTGGTATGGGGACTTGCAAAAGGTGCGTCAAAATATGGTGTTGAAATCCACCAGCAAACCGAAGCTACTGCTGTCAACACTAAAAACGGCAAAATAGTATCTGTTGAGACAAGTCGCGGCACAATCAACACAAGCAAAGTTCTTATATCTGCTGGTGGATACTCTGCGGCTCTTATTCATGGAATGCTCGGAATTAAGTTGCCAATTAGTGTTTTGACCATTCAGGCAATGGTAACGCAACCACTTAAACCACTTTTAAACCATGTTGTATCATCTGGTGCTTATCACTGCTATGCAAACCAGACTCTAAAAGGTGAAATTGCAACTGGTGCCCACATGGATCAGTGGCCAAACTACACAACCCAAACAACAGCTCATTATATCAAGCATCAGGCAGAGGCTTTGTCAGAATTTCTGCCATGTTTAAAAGGTCTAAGATTTATGAGAATCTGGTCAGGTCTTGCAGATATGACACCTGATATGGCGCCGATTCTTGATGGTAATGATCATATTGAAGGTTTTTATTTTAATTGTGGATGGGGCTACTTTGGATTCAAATCTTGCTCTGCTGCTGGTAAATATATGGCAGAATTTATGGCAAAAGGCGAAGCTCCAGATATGATTAAACCTTTTAATTTAAGACGTTATGAGCAGCACAAGCTCATGGGCGAAACTGCAGAACTTGTAACCTACACCCCGAATAATTAACAGGAGAAATAGGAAATGTCTTTAACAATAACATGTCCGATTTGCGGAAAAAGAGACGGATATGAGTTTAGATTTGGCGGGGAAGATAAAGGACCAAGACCTGATGAGGATGGTTTAACCCCCCAAAGATGGTGTGAATATGTCCATTTGAATGAATGTGTTGCAGGGGTGCAGAAAGAGTGGTGGGTTCACAAAGATGGCTGCGGCTCATGGTTTACCATTCATAGAGATAGTGTGATGAATGTCGAGGTTGCAACACCGGAGGCACACAAATGATAAAGAGAAACCAAACAATAAGCAAAAAAATGAAGTTGCAAAATCGGAGGCTGACAGATGATAACCAGAATTAATCAACTTCCAACCTTAAGAGTTGATCCAGCCAATAAAGTTGTCTTTGATTATAAAGGTAAAGATTATGTGGGTGTCAAAGGTGATACTGTAGCAACTGCTCTTTACCATAATGATGTGCGGATTTTTGGACGCAGCTTAAAATATCATCGTCCAAGAGGGCTTTATAGTCTTGATGGTGAATGCAGCAATACCTGCATGGAAATAGATGGCATTCCTAATGTCAGAACCGAAAATACCCTTGTAAAACAGGGAATGAAGGTGAAAGAGCAGAATGTCAAAGGTTCTGCTGAAAATGACATGATGGGTTTCATTGACAAATTAGATTGGATGATGCCAGCTGGCTTCTATTACAGAACCATGCACAAACCAGCATCTCTCTGGCCTGTTGCCATGAAGCAGATACGAAAAGCCGCTGGTCTTGGCGTTCTTTCTCCTGATTTTGAGATGCCAGGAAAATTTGATCAGATTTTTCCAAGTGCTGATGTCGTTGTAATTGGAGGTGGTCCAGCTGGTATGAATGCTGCACTTGCTGCGGCAGATAAAGGGTTGCGTGTAATTATCATGGAGTCTCGCCCTTGGCTTGGCGGCTTTTTTGATTATAGAACATTTGACTACAGAGACGCGCAATACAAAAACAGCAAACCACTTTATAGTCGTGCAAGAGAGCTTGCTTCCAAGGTTGAATCTCACGCTAATATAAGAGTTTTTAAACACACTTCAGTGGTTGGCACATACACGAACAATTTGGTTACTGGCTTTCAGATTGGCACAGAAAACGATAAGTTTAATGAGCGTTATATCGAAGTTCGTGCAAAATCAGTTGTTGTTGCTGCTGGCTGTATTGAGAGACCCCTTCTTTTTGACAATAATGAACGTCCTGGTGTTATGCAGGTTGCTTGTGTTCACCGTCTTGCAAAAACTTATGGACTCCTTGCTGGTGAAAAGGCAGTATTTAGCGTTGGTCATGATTTAGGACTTGAGGCCGCCGTTGATCTATTTGATCTTGGTATGAAAATCCTTTGCGTTGCTGATGTTCGTGAAGATGGCCAAAATCCATATCTGATGATTGAGCTTGCAAAGAGAAATATTCCATACCTTAAAGGTTGGGTTGCTTCTAAAGCACATGGCAGCAAGCTTGTTAACAAAGTTACAATGACCACTATTGACGGAACAATAAGCCGTGATTTTGATTGTGATCTCGTTGTTGCATCTGCTGGATTAACCCCTATTAATGGACATCTAACACTTGCGCACGCAACACTGCGTTATGACAGCCACACAAACTTCTTTGTAGCTGACAAAATGCCAGAAAAGACTCATGCTGCTGGAAGAATGTTAGGCCTTGAAGATTCATTATCAATTGAGATTTCAGGTAAACTTGCTGGTCTAAAAGCTGCTTTAGATTGCAAACTTATGCCGCAATCTTACGGAAACACAGAAACTGATGCTCTTAAATCTGAAATAGACTCTTTTACAGCACAATCCAAAGAACTTCCAGGACCAGCTCGCGGAAGTAAGTTTGTTACAGCCCCAGTAAAAGGTCGCAAAACCTTTATCTGCTTTGATGAAGATACCACAATCAAAAACATCAAACAGGCAATTGATATGGGGTTTGATGTTCCAGAGCTTATCAAGCGCTTTACATCTGCTGGAACAGGCCCTGGGCAGGGTGGCATTCCAGGACACAATTTGCCTCTTTATGTTGCAAAATATTTAGCAGAATCGGGTGCACCACCAAAACCAACCAATGTCCGTCCTCCGCTTGTTCCAACATTAATTGCAACCTATGCAGGCAGCAAACATATAATGATGAAACGCACACCAATGGACGAAATGCAAAGAGCTGACGGCGGTGTTTTCCGTAAAATTGGAGTTTGGGAGCGTGCAAGATATTTTTCTGATGATTTTTCATGCAAAAAAGAGATTGAAAATGTTCGCAATAATGTTGGGATGCTTGATGGCTCAACACTTGGAAAGTTTCGCATTCATGGACCAGATGCCTTAAAAGTTCTTCAAAGAGTCTATGTAAGTGATATGTCCAAAGTGAAAACTGGCAGAGTCAAATATTCAGCAATGTGCAACGATGACGGCTGTGTAATTGATGATGGTGTTGTCATTAAACTTGGTGAAAATGACTACTATTTCACAACTTCAACCGCACGTGCAGGGGCTACAATTGAATGGTTAAGATACCATACACGTTTTGACGGCTGGGACTTTTATGTTATCAACCTTACAGATTCAATGGGTGTTATAAACCTATCTGGTCCAAATGCACGTAAAGTTCTTCAAAAGATCACAAGTGAAGATGTAAGCAACTCTGCATTCCCATTCTCAGGTTATAAAGAGTTTATCATTAAGGATACAATTCCAGTAAAAGCTATGCGTCTTGGCTTTGTTGGCGAGCTATCTTATGAGTTCCACGTTCCTTCATCTTATATGGTAAGCCTCTGGAATATGCTTAAAGATGCTGGAAAAGAGTTCAACATTCAAAATTTCGGCGTTGAAGCGCAAAACGTGCTTCGTATGGAAAAATGTCATATCATTTTGGGTCAGGAGTCTGAGCAGAGAACTAACCTTCTTGATTTAGGGCTTGGTTTTCTTTGGGATCGTACCAAAAAAGATGCAAAAACTATCGGTGCTGTTGCCTTACGTCAAGCTGAAAACGATCCAACACGTTTTAGATTGGTTGGTTTTGAGATGGAGAATAACGGGCGTGCTGCAAGAGATGGCGCTTTGATTGTTGATGATAAGGTTCGTGGCTATGTCTGCACAGCAAGAGACAGTTTCTCTTTAAATAAAGCGGTTGGTATGGCTTTAGTTGAATCACACCTTGCAAAGGTTGGCACACGCCTTGAGATTTTTGAAGATGAGTGCGGTGGCGAGCGGATTTATGGCACAGTAGTTCCAATGCCATTTTATGACCCTGACGGAAAAAGAATGAAAAGTTGAGGTAAAAAACAATGGTAGAAATTAAAAGATATTCGCCAGTTGCTTTTAAAGCATTTCCAAAGAGAACTGAAGCAAGGGATAACTGGACAGTAGTTTTAGAATATGATGGAGAGGGTCAGGGGGCAAATTGTCTTGTTGACTTGAGCCATATCACAAGGTTAGACGTTCAAAGCTCTAATTTGGATGCTATCACACCTTTTGGCATTACAATTCCTCAAGGTTTGTGCGACTCTGTTCTTCAAGATGGAGTGTTAATTAACCGAATGAACAGCATTCAGGCTTCTGTCTTCTGTCTATCTGGCAAAAGACCAGAGATGCCTGCTGAATCTTCATACACAGAGACCACAGAAGTTGGAATGTGCATGGCAATAATTGGAAAAGATGTTTTTTCCATCACTGAAAAATTGACCTCTCTTGATTTTATGGATTCTGCAAAAATAACTCCATTTTTATATCAAGCTCCAATGTCTCACATTCCATGTCAGATTATAACTTTAAGCCGTGATGGTGCAAAATCAGGTATTCTCTTCACAGCTTCAAGAGGTTATGGCAAAGATATGGTTCACGCTATAATGGACGCTGGAGCTGAGTTTGGTTTAAAACCAGCGGGTGAAGATAGATTTAAATCGTGGTTAAATACTTTATAAAAATTCAATTTAGAGTCAGGATTAAAAGATAAAAACAAGATTAAAAAAGAAAAGCAGTTCTTAAAATCTTTATATTTCCAGATAGTCCTGACTCAGACAATTATGTTTAAATATATAACATCAGGAGAAAGCAAAAAATGAACAAAAAATATGATGCAATTATCATTGGTGCTGGCGTAATTGGTTGCCCAATTGCTTATGAACTTTGTAAAATGGGATACAAAACACTTAATGTGGACAAATTGCCAGACGCTGGCGAAGGTTCGACTGCGGGTTCTTGCGCAATTGTAAGAGCACACTATTCAACTGCTGACGGAGTTGCACTTGCTTACGAAGGTTTTAAATATTGGCTTGACTGGGAGAACTATCTTGACAATGTAAAAGACGAGAAAGGTCTTGCCAAATACATGAACACTGGCTCACTTCTTCTCAAATCAGATGGGCATGATTGGAGAAAAGTAAAGAAAAATTACGATGAAGTTGGTGTAAAATATCAAGAGTTGGACAATGAAACGATTAAAAAGATGGTTCCTCCAGTTGATCTTCATAAATTCTGGCCTGTAAGACGCCCTGAAGATCCCAAATTTTACGATGAGCCAACTGAATTTCTTGAAGGCGGTATCTTTTGCCCAGAAGGTGGATATGTAAATGATCCAGCACTTTCAGCTCACAACATAATGAGAGCTGCTGAGGCAAAAGGCGGCGAGTTTATGTTCAATGCTGAAGTTGTTGATATTAGGAGTGAAAACAACAGAGTTGTCGGCATTACACTTAAAGACGGAACTCAGATTGATGCTCCAATTGTTGTTAATGTTGGTGGTCCACACTCATACAAAATCAATAAAATGGCAAAAGGTGTATGGGAAGGTTGCAACATCAAAACCAAAGCTCTTCGTCATGAAGTTATGTATTGCCCATCTCCAGATGATTACGATTACCTTAATAAAGGCTATCACATGTCTGACGGCGATATCGCATGCTATGCACGCCCTGAAGTTGGTAACACTTTCCTTATTGGCAGCGAAGACCCAAAATGCGATCCTCAAGAGTGGGTTGATCCAGATGAGTTTTATGCTGGAAAAGGCGGCCCTGGCAGAGATAACCAGTTGACAGAAGCTCAGTGGAAAGCTCAGTGCTACAGATGGGCAAAGAGAATTCCAACTCTTCCTGTTCCAAATCAGCCAAAAGGTGTTGTTGATCTCTATGACTGCTCTGATGATTGGATTCCTGTATATGACAAATCTGACCTTGGCGGCTTTTATATGGCAGTTGGGACAAGCGGAAATCAATATAAAAATGCTCCAGTTGTAGGCAGAATGATGGCAGAACTTATCAATGCCTGCGAGAAAGAGGGGCTTGATCACGATAAAACACCGTTCCAGTTTAAATATCACTATACTGGTCGTGTTATGAATGTTGGTTTCTTCTCACGTAAAAGAGAGATTAATAGAAATTCAAGTTTCTCTGTAAATGGATAAATTTCATTACTTGCTAATTTCACACTCTTGACACTAAAAAAGAGGGCTGTTTTTTTAAACAGCCCTCCTATATTAAGATTATTCAGAGGATATTGATGAAAATATTTGTCTGTGTAAAACATGTGCCTGATTCAGCAGCAACAATTGTTGTCCGTGATAAAAATCAGATTGACGAAAAAATCACTTTTCTTTTGAATCCCTATGACGAATATGCTGTTACAGAGGCGATCAGGTTAAAAAAAATGCTTATTCAAGGTGGAGCTCTGAGACAATCTCAATCTGATAAGCAAACTGAAGTGATT
>JADFXA010000010.1 GCA_015233755.1 Desulfamplus sp.
TTGAAAGGGAGATGATGACATGGATAATATTTGATTATCTAATAAATCTTGATCAAATAGATTCTCATAAAACCTTTGCCCACCTTGCTGCTTACTGTAACGGTGAGGATAGAAATTTCAGAGCCTTTCAGCTTGCCCGCCAACTTGCTATGACCTATGATCAATATCTTCTCTACAGACCAGATTTTATCTATTTATGGGAATCTCAAAAAATAAGAGATGGTGAATGGCAGGCGGTTCTTTGGAGAACAATCTGTAAAAGAAAAAATGGAGTTACACACAAAGCTGCTCGAAGAAAAGAGTTTATGGAGGCTCTTGAGCTCTATAAACAGATAGGGCTCTTACCAGAAAGATTGCCAGAGAGGGTATCTGTTTTTGGAATATCATCGCTTCCTATTTTTCACTTAGATATACTTGCCTCTCTTTCAGAACTTATTGAAATTGGGTTTTATGTTATGACTCCGGCACAAGGTTATTTTAGTGATTTAAAATCTGCAAAGGCTAAAATAAAGCACGAAAATTTTGGTAACTATATAGGCATATCGCCAGATTTACTCCACATAGATATTGGAAATCCACTTCTATCGTCCCTTGGCAGAGCTGGTGCTGATTTTATGGAGAGTCTTTTAAACTTTGATAATTTAGAAGATATTGATCTTAAATTTATTGAGCCATCAGGCAAAACAATACTCTCAATGGTTCAGCAAGATATATTTTTAATGCAAGATAGGGGGAATATATTGAACGTCTCCAAATCTGGAGAACCAGAATCAGAGGGTAGGGTAGATATTGCCAAAACGGTTATCTCTATTGACGAAATCAGTAAAGATCGATCTATCGTAATAAATTCATGCCACAGCCCAATGAGAGAGGTTGAAATTTTAAACGACTATCTTTTAGAGCTTTTTGATTCAGCTTCTGACACAAAAAAACCTGAAGATAAAATCACACCATCAGATATATTAGTTATGACCCCAAATATAGAGAATTACGCACCTTTTATAAGAGCGGTTTTTACAACCCCTGAAGAAGAACGCCTCAAAATTCCATTTTCTATTGCTGATCTCAGCATAAAAAGCGTTAGTCGGTCTGTAGATGTCTTTATGCAGATACTCTCTCTTCCTCAAAGTCGTTTTGAAGTGCCTTTTATAATGGATATTCTTGAGTGTGATGATGTTGCCCGTTGCTTTGGGCTTGAGTCAAGAGATATGGATTTAGTAAGAGATTGGATTAATGAGACCGCTATAAGATGGGGGCAGGATGGAAAATATAGAGAGAGCATAGGGCTTCCCCGTTTTGAGGAGAATAGTTGGAGAGCAGGACTTGACAGGCTTATGGCTGGTTATGCCATGACAGGGCGCGGAGAGCTGTTTTTCAATAGAAACGATGAGTCCGTCAACATAAATATCCTACCCTGCGACTGTGTTGAGGGAAATGCAAGCAAGGTTCTTGGCTCTCTTTCACGTTTTTTCAATACTCTATCTAAAACAGCAGATAAGATGGCTGCAAAGATGACTCTATCTGAATGGGGTGATTTTCTTATGAACGTTGTGGATGATTTTTTTCTTCCTGATGTAGAGAACAACTCAATGGTCCAACAGATAAGAGATACTCTAAGCGAGCTAAAAAATATGGAGGCAACAACAGGATTTAATGCAAAGATAGATTCAAAAATTGTAAAAAGTTGGTGCGATAAGGCAATTGGAAAAGAGTATCGTGATTCTAACTTTCTTAACGGTGGGGTTACCTTCTGTGCAATGCTTCCAATGAGAAGTATTCCAGCAAAGGTTATCTGCATTATTGGGCTTAATGATGGTATCTTTCCAAGAATAGAGAATCCTCCAAATTTTGATCTAATAAAGCAGAATCCAAGGAGAGGTGATCGCTCATTGCGTAACGAGGATCGCTATCTTTTTCTTGAAACTATTATATCAGCAAGAGAGAGGCTTTATATCAGCTATACAGGTCAGGGAATAGAAGATAACAGTGTTATCCCGCCTTCTGTAGTTGTAAGCGAATTAATGGATTATTTAGATCAAAGTTTTGTTGTAGTCCCAAGCTTTTGCGATTCCAATCCGCTCTCTATCAGCTCAGATTCAAATTGTTTTAGCTCTAAACCGCTATCTTCATATATTCTTAAACGACATCCTCTTCAACCATTCAGCCCAGCTTATTTTGAGCAAAGTTACCCACATTTAAGTTGTCCTGAACAAAAAGAGTTGAATATGCTCTATCCAAATGGGGATTCAGGGATTTTCAGCTATTCTAAAGCAAATTTTCTTGCTGCATCAGCATTATTGAAGAAAAAAGAGCCTATAGAGCCATTTGTATCAGAGGAAATTGTGAATGAACGAGATAAATCATCAGCTATTTCTAATTATGATCTTATATTATTAAACAATCTGCTTAACTTCTTCAGCTCTCCACAAAAATATTTTTTAGAGAACAGCTTAGGAATATACTTAAAAGATCAAGGCGGACAGTTAGATGATTGCGAGCCATTCAGCTTGGATTATCTTGAAAGCTATAAGTTAAAAGATGAGATGTTAAATCGCATCATAAAAAACAGGGAAGATAAATCAGCACAAAATAGCGAAAAAGAGTCAGCACAAAAAAACATCTCGATAATAGATATATACAAAGCTAAAGGAGTTCTTCCCCACGGCACACCAGGATCAGCCTTTTATGAAGAGAATCAAATCCTTGTCCGTTCATTTTATCGTAAAATAGCTCAGTATATTGAGTTTGGAAGATCAGAGGCTCTTGATGTTGATATTATATGTAATGGCTCTTCTGATGAAATAACAGGCAGCAGATGGCGCCTAAAGGGAACCGTATCTGATATGTGGAGCGATAAAATCGTTCGTTTTAGGGCAGCCTCTGTAAAGGCAAAGGATATTGTAAGAGCATGGATTATACATCTTGCTTGTTCCTGTCATCAATCACCACTGACTGTTGTAATTGGTAAAGATAAGATCTATCAATTTAAAACTCCTAATGATCCAATCTCCTTGCTTGACAGCCTTATAACTATTTATAAACAGGGAATTACAAAACCGATCCAATTCTTTCCAGAGTCCTCAAAAGCTTATGCAGAGTCTTATAACGATTCGATTGTTAAGAAAAAACTCGACCCATATTCAGCAATGACCATAGGAATTGGTAAAGCTAAGGTCAAGTTTAAAGATGCTTTTAATAATAGTGGTGAAGGAGAATCAGAAGATATAAAACTTTGCTTTAAACATCTTGCAACACCGTTAGATGATGAGTTTTGCTCTCTATCTAATAGTGTGTGGATACCTATTTTAGACCATTTAGAGTCTATATGATTTATAGTATGTTGTTTAGGCAATTCCTATTAACCATATAAAACTATGTAGATTAAGGGCTGTGACTCTCTACAGTTATTAGATAAGGCTATAATATAAATGAAAACATTTGATATAACATCAGCACCGCTTAAAGGTAGAGCTGTTATTGAGGCAAGTGCGGGAACAGGCAAAACTTACGCAATAGCTGGGCTTTTTTTAAGGCTTGTTGTTGAAGCAAATCTTAAAGTAAATCAAATACTGGTAGTAACCTTTACGGTAGCAGCAACTGAAGAGTTAAGAGATAGAATACGGCGAAGACTTAGAGAGGGGTTAAATGCTCTGGCAAAAGGCTGCACAGGAAGCGATCCCGTTCTTTTGTGGCTTGTAGAAAAATATAAAAACAATAAAAATGCTGCCAGTAATGCCTTCAATCGCCTTAAAGAAGCTCTTGTCTGTTTTGATGAGTCGGCAATTTTTACGATTCACGGCTTTTGCCAGAAAATGTTATCTGAGAATGCCTTTGAGAGCAACTCCCTTTTTGACACAGAGCTTGTTTCAGACTCAAACGAACTCTTAATTCAAGTGTGTAGAGATTACTATAGGAAACATTTTTTAACTATGGATTCCTTTCTTTTTAGTAATCCAAAAATTAAAGATATAAACCCTGATTATTTGTTGAAATTAATAAACAACCTCTCCGTTGATCCTGATTTTCATATCATTCCTGATAACCTGCCTTATGACTCTTACGATAAAGATGCTTTGTTAAACGCCGCAAAAGAGCTTCAAAACTTCTATTTATATATTCAAAATGAGTGGAAAAAAGAGGGTAAAACAATCAAAGAGAATATTCTAAACGCTCAAGATAACAAGGCGTTTAACGGAACATTCATAAAAAAGACTACATACATAAATACCATTGCTGAAATGGACAACTATATTGAAGATAGCGATTGCTGGAGTATAATAAAATCTGATAATTCTAAGAAAAAAGAGCGTCGTAATGATATAGAAAAATTGACAAATAGATTTATGCAAGAAAAGGCAAAAGATATTAACAAACTTCCTATTCATAGTTTTTTTAACGAGATAGAGCAGTTTATCGATCTTCTTGATAAGGTTGATAATATGATAAGGCTATTTTGTTTAGAGCTTAAAATTGATTTTCTTAAATCTGCTGGAACTGCTCTTAATAAGATTAAAATGACGAGAAACGTAAGAGCGTTTGACGATCTTTTGCTCTCAATGCACAAAGCCGTTGGCAGTGGTGAAACTTTGATGTCAGAAGCAGTTAGAAAAAGATTTTCAGCTGCATTAATAGATGAATTTCAAGATACTGACCCTTTGCAATATGCTATTTTTACTAATATATTTAAGAATATATATTCTACAAAAGAGGAGAAAATTAAAGAAGATCAAAAAAAATGTGAGAGATTTAATAATATACTTCTCTATCTTATCGGCGATCCTAAACAGGCGATTTATGGCTTTCGAGGTGCTGATATTTACGCATATCTGAAGGCGAAAGATAATGTTGGATCATTTTACACCTTAGGAACAAACTGGAGATCAGATGGTGGACTTGTAACTGCGGTAAATAACCTGTTTGATATGAAAGGAAGGAATCCATTTTTAATTGATGGAATAGGCTATATTCCTGTCAACCATTCTCCAGACAGAGTAGATGGCTCTATATATGTTGATGACAAGCCTTTTTTCCCAATGAATATAGCTTTTATTGATAAAAGCCTTTGTAAATCCAAAAGGTCAGAAGGGTTTATAACAAAAAATGATGCTGAAGATTTTGCAACTAAATTCACGGCAGGCAAGATAAGCGAATTGTTGAATTTAGGTGCAAAGGGTAGGGCGGTTATTATAGAAAAAGGCAAAATAAGTTTGTTGAGTCAAAATGAAGGAAAAATTGTTGAGCCGCAAGATATTGCTGTTTTGGTCAGGACAAACAGACAAGGATTTCTTATTCTTGAAGAGCTGAGAAAACTTGAAATTCCAGGAGTTATTTATGGAGCTGGCTCAGTTTATGATGAGATTGAAGCTGTTGAGATTGAGAGATTTATGAGGGCTGCAGCTGAGCCCTCAAACGAAAAGCAACTTAAAACCGCTCTTATCACCCCTTTGTTTGGATTTGATGGCAGCAAAATATTAGAGTTTACAAGCAGCGAGCATCTTTACGACTCTATTCAAAGCGAATTCTTAGATTATAACACTATTTGGAAAAAGTCTGGTTTTATCTCCATGTTTCGCTATATGCTTGTAAAAAGAGAGGTTAAAGCAAAATTGCTTGCATACACAGGCGGAGAACGTAAACTTACAAACTATCTTCATATTTCAGAGCTTCTTCATATTGCTGATGTTAAGCTAAAACCTGGTATTGATGGTCTTATAAACTTTTTGGCTAAAAAAAGGTTATCTAATGGCAGCCAATCTACTAACGATAAATCAGATTCAGATGAGTATAAAATCAGGCTTGAAACTGACGAAAAAGCGGTTAAGATAATCACGATTCATAAGAGTAAAGGTCTTGAATTTCCTATAGTATTTTCTCCATATCTTTACGATGTTCGAGGAGCTGGAGATGATGATTTTGTCCGCTTTCACGATAAAGATAAACGTCAAACACTTGATATTGGGTCTCAATATTTTGAGCAAAACAAAAATATTATGATTGAGGAGAACTTTGCTGAATCAATACGCCTTGCTTATGTAGCACTTACAAGGGCTAAATATGCCTGTTTCACGATATGGGGGAAAATCAGCAGTTCTGAACATTCAGCACTTTCATGGATTTTTCATGGCGATAAGGCAGCAGGCAAAGATTCATCAATAGCAAGATCAACGGGAAATTTGGCTCAACTTACGTGGGAAGAGATAAAATCAGATGTAGATAAAATAGCCCAAAGCTCAAATAAGACTATTGGAGTTGAGGTTGTTGGCGATATAACTTATGAGACTTATCTGCCGGCAAAAAATAGGAGAGCTATTCTTGCATATAGAAATTTTCAACAAGGAGATGGTTTTGTTCCTTATGGTTGGAAAATATCGAGTTTTACATCTATAATCTCAGGCAGAGATTCTCAAACGCCAGATCATGATGAGATGGAAGATTCACCTTCTCTATTAGAGCCGTTAAAAGCAGAACCATTAAAAAAGAAAATATCTCTATCTGAATTGCCAACTCAGGAGATCTCAGAATCTTCATTTTTTAATTTTCCCAAAGGAGCAAGGGCTGGAAGCTGTATCCACGAAATAATGGAAAACATTGATTTTACAAAACCCAATATTCAGATAATAAAAGAGAAAATTGAGAAATTTGGATTTAAAGAGAGTGAACTCCAAAAAGTTGAGGATATGCTTACTTGTGTTCTTTCGTCTGACCTTATGCCTGACTCAGGAATCTATCTTAAACAGATAAAAAATGAGCATAGAATAAACGAAATGGAATTTTTTCTTCCAATTTCTAACGCAAACTCAACTGCAATTGCATCTATTATGGAAAAGTATGGTTCTGTAACAACTGCTGATTTTGCATTAACTATGAAGAATCTTGGTTTTTCGCAAAAAAATGGCTATCTCAAAGGCTTTATTGATATGGTATTTTTTTACAATGGAAAATATTATCTGCTTGATTGGAAAACCAACCATCTTGGAAACAGCTTTGATGATTACTCTTTGCCGTTACTCAGCGTTGAAATGATAAAATCGGGCTATGTTCTCCAATATCTTCTCTATACAGTAGCTGTGAATGGTTATCTTAAGAATCGAGTAATAGACTACAATTATGATAACCATTTTGGTGGTGTTTTCTATCTATTTATGAGAGGGATAAAACCAAATTCTGAAACTGGAATCTACTTTGATCGTCCAGATAAGGCACTTGTGGATGAACTTACGATTGCAATTACTGGAGGAGTTTAATGTCTGATATAACAGCTCATTTTAGCGAAATCTCAAAAGAGGCGATATTTTCTGACATAGACAGAGAATTTTCTTATTTTATATCAAATATTGACAAAAGTTCTGAAGTTGCTTTAGCAGCGCTGCTTGTAAGCTACACAACAATGGCAGGTAATGTCTGTTTATATCTTCCTTCATTTGCGGGCAAATCACTTAAAGATGTAATTGCTGACACACAATGTGATCTGGTATTGCCAGAGATTGGGCAATGGACAAGAATTTTACGAAATAGCCGAGCAGTAGGAAATCCAGGCGATTTTGTCCCAATGATACTTGATAAGAGTGGTAGATTATACCTTCAAAGATATTGGTATTACGAAGATATGCTTGCTCGTAAGATAAAAGATAAGATAGCAATTGCTCTTGAGCCATCATATAAACCATATAATGGAGCCTCTTTTCTACTTGATACCCTTTTCCCGTCTCATTTATTATCTAAAGATAACTTAAAGATAGATAATAAAGATGGTCAAATTGAACTTGATTGGCAAAAAGCAGCTGCTGCAGCATCTCTTCTTAATCATTTCACAGTTATATCAGGGGGGCCTGGAACAGGAAAAACAACAACAATTGCCAAGATTCTTATCGCTCTTTGCATTCTTGAAGCGAGAAATGGGCAAAAACTCTCTGCTGCTGTTACTGCCCCAACTGGCAAGGCTGCGGCAAGGCTTATGGAATCTATAAATAATGCTCTTGAAAGATTAGCCCCTATCCTTGAAACTCTCTCTCCTTATCTTGCGAATAAGAGCGCCCATTGCATAGAAGAGTGCACCCCTATTGAAAAAATCGCCAACCGCCCTAAAACAGCCTTCAATAATTTTATGACAAATGATTTAGGTTGTTTTAATGATCTACTCAAAGAGACCATTCCCACTGAGGCACACACAATACACAGGCTGCTTGGATATAAACACGGATCAACATTTTTCAGACACAATAAAGATAATCCTCTCCCTTATGATCTTGTTATTGTTGATGAGTCATCTATGGCTGATCTTCCGCTTATGTCAAAATTATTTGATGCACTTTCACCAAAATCAAGGATAATTTTATTAGGGGATAATAATCAACTTTCATCAGTTGAGTCTGGTGCAGTGCTTGGAGATATTTGTTCTGGTCCTGATGGATTTACAAAAGAATTTGCTGATAAGATAAAGTCAATGGGATCTGGTCTTGAATATATTTCAACCGAAACCTCAATTTCATCTTCATCTCCAACATCATCTGTTGCAAATACAGATATTCCTTTAATTGCTAACTCTATTGTAATGCTTAAAAAAAGTTTTAGGTTTGATGAAAAGAGCGGCATTGGTGCTTTAAGCTCTTTGGTAAATGGTGGAAAATCAAAACAAACAATAGACCTTCTTTTAAATGGTCAATATCGAGATGTCCGTTTCATTGATTTAAGTGCTGAACAAGATAATATAAACTCCTTGATAGAATCTATTGCTGTTGATGAATACAGAAAATCTTTAAAAGCATTAAGTCCACAAGAGGCTTTTGAACTTTTAACTCAATTTAGGATATTGACGCCAATCAGAAAAGGTCAAGGTGGTTTAGAAGAGATAAACCGCTATATTGATAATAAGTTAGCAGGCAGACATGGCACTCTCTATAATGGGCTGCCCGTCATTGTCAAAAGAAACGATTATGGGTTAAATCTATATAATGGGGACATAGGGATATTTTTAAAAGAGAACGATGGTGGGCTAAAGGTCTTTTTTCAGGGACAGAGTGGTTTTAGAAGATTTATGCAGGGCAGATTACCTGAACATGAGATCGCATACACTTTAACAGTACATAAAAGTCAAGGATCAGAATTTGATAGAGTGCTTCTTGTTATTCCAGATAGTAAAAGTCCAGTACTCACAAGGGAGATGCTATACACAGGTATAACAAGGGCAAAAAAAGAGGTGGTTATTATGGCTTCAATAGATTCAATTATTCGTATGGTAGAAAATCCTATAAAGCGATATTCAGGTTTAACAGAGGCTTTGTGGGGTTCTGCAAATTCCTTGTCAACTATTTCTTTTTCAGATAAAGTCATGTTGACTAATAATGATTAATACCCAGATAACAAAGTCTAAAATGTGATATTCTTGGACACACAAAATAATAACAATAACTGGTGAAATAATGGAAATAAAATGAAAGTGATAAGTTTGGCAAACCAAAAAGGTGGGTGTGGAAAAAGTACAATTGTAATTAACCTTGCCCTTAATTTTGCGCTGCAGAAAAAAAGGGTTATTCTGTTTGACACTGACCCTCAAAAGAGCAGCTACGAGACTCTTCAAGTTCGTGAAGATAAGCTATTCAAAGTTGTAGGAGCCTATTCAGATATATATCAAAATCTTGAGAAATATGAGCCTGACTATGACTATGCTTTGATTGATACGCCTCCTCACGATACTGAGATTGTAACTGTTTCTGTGGTCTGCTCTGATCTTGTTATCATTCCTGTTCAGGACTCTCCCTTAGATATTAGAAGTACTAAGGCAACGGTTGACTTAATCCGCAAGGCATCGGTACTCAATCCTGATTTAAAGTGCTATTTTCTATTGAGCCGTATTCAACCTAACACCGTGCTTGCAAAAGAGTTGGCTGAAATATTGACGAATAGGTATGAAACAGCCATTTTAAAGACACAGATTTCAAACAGAGTGGCTTATAAATACTCTCTCATATATGGAAAAGCTGTTACTGAGATGTTTAGTAATGATGCGGCGGCTGCTGAAATCAATGACCTCTCAAAAGAGATACTTACTATTTTAAGTTAAACGCATTGAATATAAAAGGAATTTAATATGAAAAAGAAGCCTTCACTGCTTGATATAGAGCTTTTTGTACAGAAAAGAGAAGATGAAAAACAGAAAGAGTTATCACAAATAGAAGCTGATTCAGGAGCTTTGATTATTGAACACAAAGATAGTATCAAAGAAGCTGCTTTATCCAAAGAAGATAAAACAATCGTAGAAGAGAACACAAGCTATCAAGATAATGTATATAAAAACGATGATAACTACCTAAAAGAAGATAAGCAGATTGAAGATAATAAGAAAGAGCAATTTCAAGAACCAGCAATGATTGATGAGAGGCTCACAAGTATCATTGAGATAACAGATTCGCAACGTGATGATATGAATAAGCTAAAACAGGATATGTTTAAACTCAAAGAGCAGCTTAGGGTATATCACTCATTTTTAAGTAATCAGCAAAAGAAGATTTTAGAGCTTGAAAAGAGCATTGCAGATAAGCGTTTTTCTGGTGAAGATACAAATAAGGGCGTGTTAGATGCAAACTACTCAAAGCTGCTTTTAAAAAATATCGTATGGCTCAAAGAGGAGAAAGATTTTTCGTCAAATGATGTTGCAAGACTTTTTAGAGCAGAAGGATTTTCGACTCCCCATCCTCACGAAAATTGGGACGAAAAAGTTATTAATACCCTATACAATGAAGCAAAAAAGAGCTTTTTGTAATTAACCTCTTGTAAAAAGGATTTTCTATTCTGAAAATCCTTTTTACACAAAATCTATTCTTTCCAATTATTCTATTTCCAACGGTCATAAATTGAGCTAATATCTTCTAAAGTGTCTATATGTTTCATGAGAAATATTTTTTATTCTATTTTGAGCTGTTTCTTATATTTAATAAAGTTATTATAACTTATTGTTTTAATTTGTTTATGTTATCTTGAAACAACAGCTATAAACCTTGTTTTAAAGGGGGGAAAAAACATGAATTACAGACAATATTCTTGGACCAAACTATTACTACAGATTCTTATATCATTGTTTGTTATGCCGTTAGACAGCCATGCTGAAGAGACACAGATGCTTGATATGGACCTTAAAAGTCTAATGGAAATGCAGATTACCTCGGCAGGGCGTAAAGAGCAAAATCTTGCAGATGTCCCAGCAGCAGTTTATGTAATTCATCAAGAAGATATTCAAAACTCAGGGGCAACCTCTATTCCTGAAGTGCTTAGAATGGTTCCAGGACTTCAGGTAGCAAGAATAAGCTCAAGCAAATGGGCAATTTCATCACGGGGTTTTAACAGCACTTTTGCCAACAAACTTCTGGTTCAGATAGATGGACGAACTGTTTACACTCCAGCCTATTCAGGTGTTTACTGGGATGTTCAAAATGTTGTTCTTGAAGATGTGGAGAGGATTGAAATTATCCGTGGACCTGGAGCAACTATGTGGGGAGCCAACGCTGTAAATGGTATCATAAATATTATCACAAAACAGTCGTCAGACACACAAGGCAATCTTATTAGCGCAGGAACAGGAAACCACGAAACTGTTATGGCAGCTTACAGATATGGCACTCAATTCAATAAAAACACTTATGGTCGTTTTTATGCCGGCCGACACGACAGAGATTCATTTAAATTTGAACAAGACGGAACAGATGCTAATGACGATTGGCAGATGACCAATGGAGGATTTAGGCTTGACGGCGATGTGGGGCTGAATGATTCATGGACATTTCAAGGAGATTTGTATCACGGAGACAATAACCAGAGAGTAGATTCATTCTGGATGTCAACACCGCCATACCATACTCAAGTTCAGGATAAAATGAATACCAACGGAGCTAATCTGCTTGCCCGCTGGCAGCGTAAATTGTCAAATAAAAGCTCTTTCAATTTGCAGTTCTATTATGATTTTACAAATCGAGATGAAATCTACCTTGAAGAGAAGAATGATATTTTTGATATTGATTTTCAATATCATTTCCAAATGAACAACTGGAATGATATTGTTTGTGGATTGGGCTATCGTTTACACAACGATGATTTTGATAACAGCTACCAAATTCAAATGACACCTGATAGCAGAAGAGATGAACTTTTTAGTGCATTTATACAAGATGAAATATCTCTAATTAAAAATTGTCTGTGGCTCACATCTGGCTCAAAAATTGAGCATAATTACTATACAGGTTTTGAGATTCAACCAAATCTTAGACTTCTTTGGAAACCTACAGCAAAACATAATCTCTGGACATCAGTTGCCCATGCAGTAAGAACTCCTTCACGAATTGAAGATAGTGGAAAAATTATAACGGCGTTGATTCCTGAACCTGTTTTCCAAGAGATTGCAGTATATGGCAGATCCAATTTTGATTCAGAACAGTTAACAGCATGGGAGGCTGGATACCGTTATATCCCAGCGAAGAATTTAGCTTTTGATATTGCTTTGCATTACGATGCTTTTGAGGATTTACAATCCTATTCTCAAGAATCATTTTTTGCACCTATTTATTTTGCCAATTCAATGTATGGCAACTCCCACGGAGTCGAAATAATGGCTGTATTGTCTCCGATAGACTGGATAGAAATAGAGTTAAGCTACAGTTATATTGAACTTGAAATGACTCAGGATGGTGATACAAACTTTTATACTGAGAAACTTATTGAAGGTTCAAGTCCAATTAATCAGTTTTTTATCAAGAATAATATCAAACTTTCAAAGAATATCACTTTGAATATTTGGGGCAGCTACACTGATAAACTTGCAGCTACAAGCCTTACAGCCGCACGAAATAATATCACTATTGATGATTATTTTAATTTAGATGCCAATCTTCAATGGAGATTCAAAAAAGGGATGGTAATAACTTTGGCTGGACAGAGTCTTTTAGATAACAGGCATCTTGAATTTATTCAGGAATCTTTTACATCACCTATTGAGATTGAGCGCAGTATTTATACAAAGTTGACCTATAACTTTTAAAAATAAAGGTTTTCTAATGAGGCGGATTATTTTGATTATCACAATAGCTTTGGCGATCTATTCCACTGAATGTGGGTATGCTGCCGAAATATCAGAATACCAAATTAAAGCCGCCTATATCTATAATTTCACTAAATTTATCCATTGGCCGGACAATGCCTTTAGAGATCAAACAGCACCTTTGGTTGTCGGTGTTTTAGGAGAAAATGATTTTGATGGAGCATTGATTCCTTTGAGTTCAAAAACAGTAAACAGCAGAGCAATTCAAATTAAATTTTTTAGAACATTGGAAGATGTACAGGAGTGCCATATTCTTTATATCAGCAACTCTGATACTGTGGAAACAGACTCCATTTTAAAGGAACTTAAATTCAGACCCATCGTAACAATTGGAGACGGTGAGCAATTTGCATTCAGAGGAGGTGTCATTCAATTTGTAATGATTAGGAGCAGGCTGCGTTTTATCCTTAATTTGGCAAATGCAAAGATTAATCAGATTCAAATTGATGCACAGCTTCTCTCTCTTGCAACTGAAGTTTTGTATGATAAATAATTCCATATTTTTATAGCCCTTAGGGGGTAATATGAAAAAAACACTTGCGGCACTATGTTGTTGCGGCCTCTTTCTTACAGCTCCTGAAAATTCTTTTTGTGACCAAACAATTTATGCCATAAAAACGCCATCCCCTCCTGTAATAGATGGAAATGCTGATGATATATCATGGCAAGGTACAAAAAACATAAACACACATGACAATATTGCTGATATAAATATAAACTTGAAAGCTGTTTATGATGATAAAAAAATATACTTTCTGGTTGTTTTTCCAGATATTGATGAGTCAAGATCGCATAAAACATGGATTTGGAATGCAAAAAATAATGGTTACGAAATAGGCCCAGATCGAGAAGATACTTTTATTTTTAAATGGAACATGGAAAACAAACAAGCAAGTCTCAGCATCCATTCAGACAATCCACATATAGCAGATATATGGTTCTGGAAAGCTGACAGAACCGATCCATTAGGATTTGCTGACGATAAGATGGATTATTTCAGCGAAAAATTTATGCTGAATACTATGGAGTTGATAAGCAACGCGGGAAAACACATGTTCTTAAAAAGAACTCCAGATAAAGGCTATCCTGCCTATCAAACAACTCTTCCAGTTGATTATGCTGGTGATAAAATTCCTCATTATTCAAGTCAAAAACCAATAGGAAGCAGAGCAGACGTATCGGCTAAAGGCATTTGGTCTAAAAATGAGTGGACTATTGAGTTTTCGCGAAAATTAAAAACAGGTAATCTTGATGATTTACAATTTAACATTGAAGATATTTACTATTTTGGTGTCAGCCGATATGAGATTGCAGGCATAAAACCTAACCCTGAGATAAGTCAACCCCTGTATGGAGCAGGTGACACTTCAGAGCTTCTGACGCTAAAGTTTATCTCAAAATAGAAATTTAATATTTCCAAGAATCTAACCTATTATGATGTTTAAAATTATTTATTGGGTAAAAAAATCGCTTGAATCGACCTATCCACGCCCATAGGACGTGGTTTTAAAGTTCTAATAAAATAAAGAGTTCTATAAGAAGTCAACTATCAAGGTTATAATTTCTATATACGGAAAAAGATGCAAATTTCATTTAAAACAGCACGCAATTGGGGTTCAGGATTTATGATGGTCATTATTATCACTCTTGGTATATTGCCAGAAATGATAATATCAGCTATCAGCGGATCGATTGTTAAGTTTGATAGAGAGTTAAAAAAATTGGTTGAGATGGTTAAATTAAGAGATTCATTCAATGATGTAAATTTTGATTTTGAAAATTTCATTAATGGAGAAGTCTCAGAGGGAATTTTTATTATCGTAGGTGTTGATAACACAATTGATATTGCCAATCATTATCTCACTCTTGTTGAAAATAGCGAAGAGGTATTGTTAGTAAAAAGCATTATAAGAAGTTTGCGAGAATTAAAATTAGCTATTTCAATATTTACTGATGAAATAGAAATAGACCCTTCATCAGATGATGCATCTTTAATGCTTTATAAATCTGTAATACTTAAACAAGTTATATCAAAACAAATATCGGAAATATTTGTTCATATAAATAACGATTTAAGTGAAAGTCAGAAAGTTAAAGAGAATGTTCTTAAAATGAGTCGATTATTAAGTTTAAGCATCTCATTGTTAGGTATTTTTATCGGTATTTTAACATCTGTATTGATGGGAAAAGCCCTTAACAAACCATTAATGAAACTTGTCAAGGCAGCAGAAGATATCGCCTCAGAAAATTTAGATACAAGAGTTGAGGTTCTTTCTGATGATATAATGGCAAGATTAGCCATATCATTTAATAAGATGGCATCATCTCTACAAAACCTTATTGAAAAACAAAAAAACGCAGAATCTGAAATTTTAGCTTTAAACCAAAACCTTGAGAATAAAGTTAAATCCCGTACAGAAGAGTTGACAAATGCAATCAAAGAGCTTGAAATTGCTACAAACGAGGCTAAAAAAGCTAATCAAGCTAAAAGTGATTTTTTAGCTAATATGAGCCATGAGATAAGGACTCCTTTAAATGGGATTATCGGCATGGTGGAATTGGCCGCAGACACGCTTGTGGACGAGAGGCAGTTCAATATTTTCAGCACAATTACCAATGAAGCAGAGCATCTGCTCAACCTTATCAATAATATTCTCGATTTTTCTAAAATAGAGGCTGGAAAGGTCGAGCTTGAACATATCACTTTTGACTTGCGATCTCTTATTGATGATGTGGTTCGTTCTTTTGAATATAAAGCAGATAAAAAAGGGATTGAAATTTTTTCGTATTTATCTCCAGAGATTCCTTCCTGCCTGATTGGTGACCCAAGTCGTTTAAGACAGATATTAAAAAATCTTGTGGGCAATGCTGTAAAATTTACTGATCAGGGAGGAATTTATATCAAGGCTGAGATTTACCATGAAGATCAAAATAGGGTTGGTGTGGTCTTTTCGGTCAAAGATACAGGTATCGGAATACCAGTAGAGAAACAAGCAGCTATTTTCGATAATTTTACACAAGCTGATGGTTCCACTACAAGACGATACGGAGGAACAGGGCTTGGCACGACTATCGCAAAACAGCTTGTTGAGCTGATGGGCGGCAAAATAACCCTTAAAAGCAGCGTCAATGAAGGAACTATATTCTACTTTAATATTTTTTTTACCAGACAGACAATAGAGGCAATAAGCTTTGAAGATAAAAAAGTGAATCTGAATGGATTGGATTTGACTAAGCGTAATGATAAAGTAAGAGACATATTTTTAATTGAACCTATTTTATCCCACCCACTAAAGAAGGAGAATGAAAAAACAGAGGCTGTTCTGACACGCCATATAGTTACTGAAGATTACAAAAAAAATATCAAAATACTTTTGGTTGAAGATTATCCCACAAACCAGATTGTAGCAATGGGGTATCTTGGTAAAGCAGGATATCAGGTTGATATTGCTGAAAATGGCCAGCAAGCAGTAGAAGCATTCCAACGCAATCGATATGATTTAATTCTTATGGATATACAGATGCCTATTATGGATGGCTATGAGGCAACAAAGAAGATTCGTAATGCAGAATCTTTACAACAAAACTCCTTTCCTGTTCCGATCATTGCCATGACAGCACACGCCTTAAACACCTATAAAGAGCAATGTCTGGCTGTTGGAATGAATGACTATATATCTAAACCCCTTAATAAAATGGAGCTATTAGCTTTGGTTGATAAATATACCAAACCGATTAATGAGTCAGCGTCAACACAGATTAATAATGATTCAGGAGCAATACCGATTAATGATTTAGAAAAAGCCAAACCTTCAGATATGGAGATTGAATCATCAAAACCCGATGATAAGCCTCAAGCAGATGAGAAATATAAAGCAGATGATAAGTCCCAAGTAAATGATGAACCTAAAAATATTGACCCAATGAATTTTGCTTTGCTCCTTGATGACTTTGAAGGTGACAAAGAATTATTGATTAAGTCGATGAAACTTTTTCTAAATTCAGTTGAAAATCAACTTCCAATTTTACGCAAAGCTTTATCTGAGAATGACGCTGCTCTTGTAAGGAAAGAGGCTCATTCTATTAAAGGAGGTGCTGCAAACATGACTGCCACGGCTCTTTCAAAGGTTGCTTTTGAACTTGAACGTTTAGGCCAATCAGGTGATTTAAGAGAAGGGATAGATATTCTAAGAAGATTTGAAGATGAAGTTTCCCGTTTAGATACTTTTGCAAAAAGTATAATAAACCAGCATGAAAAAGAGAGGGCTGAATGAAAATTCTCGTGGTTGAAGATGAAGTTTTCAGCAGAAACAAACTACAGAAAATAATGGAGAGTTTCGGAGAATGTGAAGCAGTTGAAAATGGGGAAGATGCATTAAGGGCTGCTGTGTCACAAAATCCACCTGACTTAATCCTGCTTGATATAATGATGCCCGGAATGGACGGGTATGAAGTATGTGAGCGCTTAAAATCTAATCCTCTTACTAAAGAGATTCCAGTCATTTTCCTTTCAGCCCATACTGAAATTGATGAAAAAACCAAAGGTTTTGAAAAAGGTGCGGTTGATTTTATTACCAAGCCGTTTCATAAAGCTGAAGCAAAAGCCAGAGTACAGACACACTTGACGCTTAAAGCAATGAGAGAAGATCTGCGGGCTAAAAATATTGTGCTTGCGGATCAGGTAAAGGAGATTCAAGAGAAAACTGAGAAGTTAAGAGTCATAAATGAGCAGCTGGCACGCCGCAATAAAGAGATGGTGGAAGAACAAGAATTTGCACAAAAAGTATTTACAAACATAATAGATCCCTGCTTTCTCAACACAGTAAATATTAAATATCTCATATCTCCAATGTCACTCTTTAATGGAGATATTCTGCTTGTAGAACAAAATCTGTCAGGAAGGCAGGTTATCATGCTCGGAGATTTTACAGGACATGGTCTTAGAGCTGCTTTAGGTGCTATACCTGTTGCAGATATATTTCGTACAATGTTAGCAAAGGGTTTTGCCTTAGAAGAAATTGTCTCTGAAGTTAACCAGAAATTGAAAATCATACTTCCAACGGGTCTATTTTTTTGCGCCTGTTTTATTGAAATAGATATTATCAAAAACAGATTATTGGTGTGGAATGGCGGGCTTCCCGATCTTTTGCTCTATAGAGAAAAACAGGGGATAGCAGCACGGGTGCAGTCATCAAATCCTCCATTAGGGATAATATCTCCATCCAAGTTTAATAATAGCATGCAGATTTTAGATATTAAGCCAAATGATCGGATATATATCTATTCAGATGGGCTTATAGAGCGTGAAAATGAAAAACATGAATTGTTTGGCCAAGAACGTATTGAGCAATGTTTTGCGGAGAATATAGTTCCAGATAGATTGTTTGAGGAACTTTTAGAAAGTGTAAATGCTTTTAGTGCAGGAAATCCACAAAATGATGATATTACAATTATCGAGGCATTCTGCAACTTTACCGAATATATGAATAAGCCCAAACCTTTATTTAAACAGACAGGGCAGACAGACCTTATGAGATGGAAAGTAGAGCTGGACATAGATGCAACCGTTTTGCGCAACACGGATCCGATTCCAATTTTAACACAATTTGCAATAAATATACCTGAATTTGAGAAACACAAGAGCTATCTATTTACAATTATACAAGAGCTTTTAACAAACAGTATAGATCATGGCGTTCTATACATGGATTCTTCCTTAAAAAATAAACCAGATGGATTTGCACAATACTATCAAACCAGAAAAAAGGCTTTAACAGCTCTTGAGAAAGGCTGGATTAAAGTAAATATGGAGCATGTTTTAACAGAAAAAGGAGGAAAAATCATTCTGATAATCAAGGATAGTGGTTCTGGATTTGACTATACTAAAGAGTTGCTGCGCAGCAATGAGCCTAATCCTTCTATATTCTATGGAAGAGGAATTAATATTGTGCGCTCTCTTTGCGATACTCTAACATATTTCGGAAATGGCAATAAAGTTGAAGCAGTTTATCTTTTGGGATAAGCACCGACGTTTCCCTATATTGCCATTTTACAAATTTCGTACATCTATTTGTTAGGTTCAGCATTATCTTGAGGTAACGGAGGAAAATCCATAATAACATCAACCTCTCCGCCTCCTGTCCTAATAACTTTTGAATTTGGATACCGCTTTTGAAAGACTCGAATCATCTTTCTATTTTCTGCAAGAACTGTTGCCACAAATCTGTTATAGCCATTCTTTCTGGCTATTCCTTCTAAGATTTCAAGAAGATAAGAGCCAATGCCAAGCCCATGAAGGTCCTCTTTTACTAAAAATGCCACTTCCGCAGCATTTTCTTCAGCTTCAGCATAAGAGCCAATAGCAATTATCTGTTTTCTTCTGCCTATCTGGCGAAGTCCAATTATACTCATGTTGCGGCGATAATCTACACTTGCCCACTGTTTTTGGAGCATCTCTCTTGAAAAGACTTTTCTTTTGTTAAAAAATCTATAGTAAATTGTATCTTCTTGTAGTGAATAGAAAAAGTTTCTTGATTCAAATTCATCTGAAGGCAGAAGCGGTCTAAACTCTAAATGTTTACCCATTGGAAGCATTTTTGTATATTGGTAATCATCTAAGAAGAGCAAATCTTGACTTGATGGGGTCATCTGATCAGAGAAGATGTATCTGCGCTTCTTTGCCTCATCAATCAGCTCTTGTCTAAATTTGGGGTGTGCAATCTGGGCAAGCTCAATAACTCTTTGATAAATACTCTTTCTTCTTAACTCTGCAATTCCATATTCAGTAACAACAATATCAATATCTCCTCTCGTTGTAGCAACTCCAGCCCCTTCACTTAAATGAGGAACAATTCTTGAGACTTTCCCATCTTCAGCAGTTGAAGGGATAACAATAATTGAAAATCCACCCTTTGACATACTGCTGCCGCGTATAAAATCAACTTGATCGCCGATGCCGCTATAAAAAAGATACCCTTGAGAATCAGTGCATATCTGCCCTGTAAGATCAACCTCAAGAGCAGAGCTTATAGATATAAAATTATCGTTTCTCGCAATAACATTTGGGTCATTTACAAATTCAGAAGAGCGGAAATAAAACATTGGATTGTTATTAACATAATCATACAGCTTATGAGACCCCATACAAAGTGAAGCAACAACTCTTCCTGGCAGATATGATTTATGACGATTGTTGATAACTTTTTTCTCAAATAAGGGTAACAAGCCATCAGTAATTACTTGTGTATGAAGCCCTAAATCTTTTTTATTATCAAGATAACGGACAACCTCATTTGGAAGATGACCAAATCCAACTTGAATTGTTGCACCATCATCTACGAGCTGATTAATATAGTGACCTATACGCTCTGCAATAGCTGGGTCTTTTGCCTTTGGAAGAGATTCCACTAAAGGCTCATTGTGCATTACAAGATAGTCAATCTCATCAACATGAACCAAACTGTCTCCCCAAGTTCTTGGCATATTTTGATTAACTTGAGCAATTACAACTTCAGCAGCTTGCATACCAGCAAGAGTTATATCAACTGAGATTCCAAGACTGCAAAATCCAAATCTATCTGGAGGGCTTACCTGAATAAGTGCAACATCAAGTCCTATTTCACGACTCTTAAAAATCTCTGGAATTTGTGACAGGTAGACAGGTATGTAGTCAATCTTGCCCTCAAACGCTGCTTGACGCATCGCAACACTTACAATAAAGAGTTTTAAGTTAAACCTGTTAAGAAAATCTTTACTATCAACATATTTTGCAAGAGTTGAAGAGAGCATCTGATATACAACAATATCTTGTATAGATGGATTTGTAACCATTGCCTCGATAAGTTTTTGCGGCTCTCCACAGCCTGTGCCGATAAAGACCCTGCTGCCATTTGAAATTTTCTTGACCACTTTTTCAGGTGTAAAAAGTTTTTTAGGACAGTATTCTTGAAGGTTCATGGCTTAATTTTTCCTGTCTGTTGATTATTTTTTTAATATTAAATGTTATACTTTTAACGGTTACAATTTTCGTTATTGTTAGATTTTTATTGACTCAAGAATTCTCTTTGCTGGAATCAGACCGGTTGCCGCAGCAGAGACAATATTGCCAGCAACACCCGGTCCATCTCCTGCAACATACATCCCCTTTATTGAAGTTTCAAGGTTGTTATCTGTCTCAATTTGAGTTGCAAAAAATTTAATTTCTGGTGCATATAGCAAAGTTTCGTCATTAGATACACCAGGAACAACAAGATTTAGAGTCTCAAGCCCTTCAATAAGATTAGATAAAATCCTTTCAGGCAGGGCCATTGCAATATCTCCACAAACAACATTTGTCATAGTAGGTTCAATGTAACCTTTTCTAATTCGATTCCATGTTGAGCGTCTGCCCCGTTTTA
>JADFXA010000110.1 GCA_015233755.1 Desulfamplus sp.
CGCAAATTAAAGATTGCCCTGGAAAAAAACTGCATTTCAAAGGAGCTCTATAATCAGATAAAAGATCTATTGGATGACCATCTCAGTAAAGGCATACAGTTATCTTTTGAAGAGATCTGCGTCTCTTTTAGCTCTTTTAAACTTGAAGATATTGAGCCCGTTATCAACAAAGAGATTTTTAAATACAACCAGATTATCATCAAATTAGCCCAACAATTTGCAAAAAATACTACTACTCAGCAGCTAAAATTACAAAAACACGATGACATATCTATAAAGCAGGCAAATGACAAGCTACAAGGTGTATTCTCAAAAATATTAAAGGATTTAACCAATGACTATTTAGGATCTTGTCAGAGAAATATTGATGATATTCTTGTAGAGTCTGGTTTTATACAAGAATCTCAATTAGAATTTCTTCACAGCAGTGCAGAGCATTTAGAGATTAAAGTTCAAGATCGTAAATTTGGAGAGATAGCCGTAAATAACGATTTTACAACTCAAGAAATTGTAAATAAGGCTCTTGATGAGCAGACAGAAAGATATAAAAAAACAAATAAGAACCATATTATAGGTGATATTCTTGTTGAGCAGCAACATATTACTCCTGAGACACGCAATGAGATATTAATTATACAAAATAGAGTTTTAGAGGAGGATTGGGAAGAGACACTTAAAGAAGTTGGTCAATCTTCAATAGAAGAGAAAGAGAAAAATGCAATGTTTGGAGCATTGATACTAAAAGAGCGTCTTCTTGATGAAAAACAGGTTGTTGAAGCTCTCAAAATTCAGGCAAAAGAGCTTGAAAATTATCGCAAGTCAATAAATGGTCAAAATAGTTCTGATAATAACACGATAGGGAATTCAAAAAAACAATTAAAACCTCGATGGATTGGGGATATTTTAGTTGAAGATTTTGGGCTTTCCGAACGAGATCGAAAACGGATCGTTAAAAAGCAGATGGAATACAAGATTGAGAGAATCAATCTAAAGTTAGGATTGAATCTTAACGATGCCCATATTGAACTTTTTAACGAAATGGATCAATATTTTGAGCTGTCATATTCAAAGGACAAAATTGAGGCTTACATCAAAGTAGTAAAACCTGTTCCTAAGAGTATGACAAAAGATAATATCATTATCTGGCTATACCATAAAAAAATACGATATGGACGAATCAACTCCGCAATTGATAATTTGATTGCTAATAAGGTAAAACCTGGAAAATCAATTTTGCTGGCTAAAGGAGACGAGCCAGTTTCTGCTCAGATGCAATATAAATTTCACTTTAATACAGACTCTTCAAAAAAAAGTTCGACAGGAATTTTCTCATTTATTGTTAAGAAAGGGGCAAAACTTATTACTCTTCAAAAACTTAAAGGCAATTCTGGTCTCAATGTTAATCACTGTTTTGTTGCACCATCTATGGTAACTCCACTCACAATTATTAAAGGTGAAAATGTTATACGTAGTGATAATAGCTTTATTGCCTCATGTGATGGCGTTCCTAACTTTTCAGAAAATAAAGTTCTCTCTTTAGATTCATTGATTTATATTGATTCAGATATAACTCCTGAACATGTAATAGCTGCTAATAAAAACAATAAAGATAATTCGCAAAACTCTGTTGCATCTAAAAATCTTACTGAATTAATTTATGATTGTGATTTCCATATTAAGGGGACAATAGAAAATGACGTTGTTCTTGGTTGTCGTCAACTAAAGGTAGGAAATATTAAAGGCAAGGTAAGCGCAACTGAAGATGTTACTGTTCAGGAGGATACCATAAACGGTGAAATTACCTCTAAGGGCAATATTTACCTCAAATCTATTCAAAATAGTGTAATTAGCAGCGAAAAGAGCATTGCAGTTCAACTACATAGCGATGATACAAACACTTCTTTTATTAAAATATACCATTCTATAATTACAAGTGATGATATAGTTAGGATAAGTGATGCTAAAATAGTAGCCTCTGTAATTCGTGCAAAAAATAAAGTTATACTAAAAAAAGTTATAGTTGGTGAAAAATGTAAGTTTATTCTTGGTGATTCTATTGAAGCAATAGGCTACAAAAAGAGAATTGAAGAGTTAAACAACGATATTGAGTTAATTGATATTCAAATTAAAGATCTTCAGGAAAAATCACGTGAACTTTTTGAAAAAATAGAAAAGAAAGATATTGCTGCAATTGATCAGGAGATAAAAAATCTATCTAAAAATCAGAAAACTAAGGATGATGTGGATAAGATATCTGAACTACGAGTTATAAAACGGCAGAAAGAGAAAGAGTATGAGGCAAGTGTTGATAAATATGGCACTATTTTCATGCAAAATTCCCAACAAATTAAGCAATATCAAGATCAGAAAAAGAGTTTAGAGAAAGAGAAAAAAGAGCTAAATATTAGTGTAATGTCAATTTACAAAAAAGAACAAGAGATACCTGAGCTTGATATACGGCGTAGTATGTTGCCTGCTGGAACAGTTATTCAATTTAGGTATCATAAGCAAGTTCTTAAAACTGATTGTGAAGGTTTTGTATTTAGAGAGGAGTTTAATAACCTAACTAACAAATATGAACTTAAACAGCATAGATGGTAGTTGGAGTGTTATGATATGTAAGAGCCATAAGTTGAGTTATTAATAGCTAAATTTATGACCGTTTGAAGCATAACCAATTTTATATAAATCAATAAGTGTGTAGGCAAATATATGCAAAATGATAAAGACTTAAGAGAGAGAACTCTTGGCAATATCCTTGATGAGACTGTTACAAAATACCCTGATAATGAGGTACTTGTTTATGTTGATAGAGATTTTCGTTTAACTTATCGCGAGTTTTCCAATCTTGTCGATGAGGTAGCAATGGGTTTAATGGCCCTTGGAGTTGAAAAAGGTGAAAAAGTTGCTGTTTGGGCAACCAATATTCCGTTTTGGGTAACTCTTCAATTTGCCACAGCAAAGATTGGAGCAATTCTTCTTACAGTCAATACTAACTATAAAAAGGCAGAATTAGAATATCTTTTAAAACAATCAGAAACAGAAAATCTATTTCTAATTGATGGGTTTCAAGATACTGACTACATTAGTACCATTTACGAACTTGTCCCTGAGCTTAGAACTCAACAACGAGGCAGCTTAAAAAGCTCCTCATTTCCACATCTTAAGAGGGTATTTTTTCTCGGTCAAGAGAAACATCGCGGTATGTATTCTATTCCTGAAATACGCTCTCTTAAAGCACTGACATCTCAGGATGCTTATAAACAGCGTCAAAGTTCTTTAAATCCCCATGATGTTGTAAATATGCAATATACATCTGGCACTACAGGTTTTCCAAAAGGTGTTATGCTTACACATTACAATATTGGAAACAACGGCTTCTGGATTGGTGAAAATCAAAATTTTACCCAAAATGATAGATTGTGTCTTCCAGTGCCTTTGTTTCATTGTTTTGGATGTGTTCTTGGAGTACTTGCTGCAATAACACATGGCACCACAATGGTTATACTTGAAGGATTTGAACCTCTTATGGTTATGGCATCAGTAGAAAATGAAAAATGCACCGCACTTTACGGTGTGCCAACCATGTTTATTTCAATTTTAGAGCATCAACTATTTCGTAAATTTGATTTTTCTACACTTAGAACAGGAATAATGGCTGGTTCAAACTGCCCAGTACAGGTCATGGAAAAAGTGATTGATCGAATGAATATGTCTGAAATTACTATCTGTTATGGCCTTACAGAAGCATCTCCAGTAATTACCTACACAAGAATAGACGATGATATTAGAAAAAGAGTTGAAACAGTAGGACAGCCTCTTCCCCATATAGAAGTTAAAATTGTTGACCCAGAAACAGGGGTGTCTCTACCACCCAATACTCAAGGAGAAGTGTGTTGTCGTGGATATAATGTAATGCAAGGATATTATAAAAATCCTGAAGCAACTGCAAAGGCAATTGATTCAGATGGCTGGTTACACTCTGGTGATCTTGGAATAATGGACGATAATGGCTATCTATCAATAACTGGAAGGTATAAAGATATGATTATTCGAGGAGGAGAAAATATCTATCCAAGGGAGATAGAGGAGTTTATTTATAGAATGGATGGGATACAAGATGTTCAGGTTGCTGCTGTTCCAAGCGAAAAATATGGTGAAGAGGTAGGAGCATTTATTATATTGAAAAAAGATGCTCAAATTGATGAGAGCGATGTAAAAGATTTTTGTCGTGGTAAGATAAGTAGATATAAGATTCCAAAATATATAACTTTTGTGGATAATTATCCAATGACAGCCAGTGGAAAAATTCAGAAATTCAAACTAACAGAGATGTCCACACAAATATGGCAAGAGAGAACATAGCCAGCATTTATTCACAATATGAGTATTTGTTAAACATGTTTTTTGTATCAGATTTGACAACTATTAGAAAGTTGTCAAATCTTTGTAAATTATACATCTAAACATTTTATTCAATAGTTTGTACGCTTGTTGCATCAATGGTTTGTACATCACCCTCTTCAATAACCATACCAATTACATTAACCGTCTTATCGTCAAAGCCCTGAACCTGCTCACATGGAATTATGTATATATTCTCCTTTGCAATAATACCACATACATCTTCAGCTTTAATTACAGTACCTTTAACTATAACCTCTTCAATTTGTTTATCTCTATTCACAACTTTATCAGCCGAAACTATTGGTTTGAATGACAGCATCATAGTTAGAGCAGCAAGAGTTAAACCAACTGTTTTTGTAATCTTATCTATTTTCATATTATTATCTCCCCATATAAAATTGCTTTTATCAAGTTTTCATAAGTTATCAACAAACTATTACTTACATATAATTTTATGTTTAAATTTATGCCTATTATAACATTAACATTTATAGAAACTTAATATTAGCAATAGATATGCCAACTCTCTAATTCATAGGAAATAGGCGTTTAGCAACATCATACAGTTAGATATTACAATATATTTTCATAGATATCTTTTAAAGTTTTGTTAAATAATGAAGTAAAATTACAATTTTTTCACATCAATGCACGGATTTTACCCAAATTAGAATTCTCAACTAAGACAATCCTCAATTTGGTTAATAAACCTGCTTTTCATACAATATTGCCCTTTTCTGCAACCCGTATAAGATAAATAAAGCCGCTTTTCTGCCCTTGTCATTGCAACATACATAAGCCGTCTCTCTTCTTGAATAGCTCTATCTCCCAAATCAATTGAACGCCAGTGTGGAAATAGCTGTTCCTCACAGCCAACAACAAATACGGTATCAAACTCAAGACCTTTTGCAGAGTGAATAGTCAAAAGAGCGACTCCATTCTCTTTATCATCTGAGTCATCTCTATCTTCTCTTATTAAAGCCGCTTCCTCAAGATACTCAAGGATAGTTGATTTTTCTTGAGCAGTGTGCCACAACTGTTCTAAGTTCTCTTTTTTAGATATAAATTCATCTTGAGTTTTTACCTGTTGTCTTAAATATTCGTAGTAATCTGTCTTCTTAATAACTACATCAATAGCTTTTGCTGGTGCTAAATCTCGAATTTCATCAAGTATAGCAATAAGCTCAGATAGCTTTTCATGAATTTTTTTGGAAAGAATCCTCTCTTTTACCATCAATCTTGCACAATCTTGAAGGGTTGCGCCATGTGAGATAATGTTACCGTAAGTCTCTATTGTGTAACTGTTGCTTCGGTCTGTTTCTATTTTATGAGGATTTTCAGCAGAGGCAACATGTTTAAGATCACCAATCTTCTTTACCATTGCTGGACCAATACCTCTTTTGGGTGTATTAATAATCCTATCAAAAGAGACATCATCTCGTGGAAATACCGCTGCTGCAAGATAGGCATTAATATCCATAATCTCCATACGCTCAAAAAAACCCTGTGAACCCATTAATCTATATGGAATTTTGAACATACGAAAATTTTTTTCAAATGGAAGAGAGCAAAATTTTGTTCTATATACTACTGCCATCTTATCAAATGGAATACCATCGCCTCGCTGATTTAGAGCTTTAATTCTGCTTGTAATCCATTGGGCTTCATCAGAATCTGAATAAAAAGAGTGTATCTCTACTAAACCACCTTTTTTTGTCGAAAAACATTTTTTATCCATTTTGTCTTTGTTAAAATCAATTAATCCATTTGCAATCTGAACAATCTCATTTGCAGAACGATAATTTTGCTCAAGTCGAAAAATTTTTGCATTATTATATTTTTTTGAAAACTCAAGAAAATGGTCAACATTGCTACCACGAAATCCATAAACTGCCTGCCAATCATCACCTACACAAAAGAGATTACCATGCTCCCCAAGAAGTAGGCGTGTAAGCTCATCTTGAAGATTATTTGTATCTTGATACTCATCAACCAAAATATGGGTAAAATAGTTTCGGTAATAATCTCTTACTTTACTATGATCTCGTAAAATATCTCTTGTTTTAAGAAGAATATTGTCAAAATCAACGCTGTTTGCCGCCATTAGCTTCTCTTCATACTTCTTAAAAAGATCATAGGCTTTGACTGGTATGCCCGTCATTCTGGGTTTTTCATCAAAATAGCGTTCAGGATTGGCAGAATTTTTTGCTCTTGAGATTACAGACAGAAGATTGGAAGCATGTTTTTTATCAAGATTATTACTGACCAATAGCTCTGTTACTATCTTTTTTTGATGATAAAGTGAACATATCTGTATAGGATGTGAATATCCAAGAAGTTCGCAATGTTTTTTTAATATTATAAGACAAGCAGAGTGATAGGTTCTAACCCAAGGAAACTCTTCATACCCTCTTCCTGTAAGGCTATATAGACGGCTTTTCATCTCATCCGCTGCTTTATTTGTAAATGTTATTGCAAGAACTCTTTTTGATGAAGCAATTGAGGCGTTAGGAGAGTTTATAATATCAACTATTTTAGCTGTAAGAGTTCTGGTTTTCCCTGAGCCAGCCCCTGCAACTACTAATGCAGGAGACCCATAGTGCTCTATAGCTTTTTTTTGATCTTTAGACAGCTCTATCTGTGTTAGTTTTGACTTAATCGTTTGTGATTCCAATTTTACCTATATCCGTTAATATTGTTTATGTAATTTTATAATTAACCTTTTCAACTTAAATGGTGCTTGACTCATAAGAGTCCTTACAATATATAAATTTACAC
>JADFXA010000111.1 GCA_015233755.1 Desulfamplus sp.
ATAGAGTTAGAAAAAATTGTTTCTGTGCCAGATTTATCTCGAGATGTCTATGAAATAGTATCAAAAGCCTTAGAATAAATGCAGCTCTTCTAAATGATTTGTTTAAATATGAATAATCAATATTTACGAGTAGATATGCACACCGTGCGTGTCTACTTTAAACATATAGTATTCAATAAAGGCAAAAATGGATAAAAAAATTAAAATCATCGGCGTTCCAATGGATTTTGGCCAGCTTCATAGAGGGGTTGATATGGGGCCGGCGGCATTAAGGTATACAGGTCTTGTCTCTGAATTAAGAAAACTTGGCTATATTGTTGAAGATTCAGGAGATGTTAGAGTTCCAGTTAGAGACAGAGGAGAAGAGACCGAATCTAAAGTTCAAACAGATAAAAAGAGTGCTGACTACCTTGAAGCAATTACAAATGTCTGCGCTCAAGTTTATGATGTAGGAAAAAAAGCTGTTCAAGAAGGTTCATTTCCTCTGTTTCTTGGAGGAGATCACTCAATTGCAATCGGAACAATTGGTGGGGTTTCGCATGATAATCAAATTGGTGTTATCTGGATTGATGCCCACGGAGATTTCAATACCTACGAAACCTCACCAAGTGGTAATGTTCATGGAATGCCGCTTGCAGCACTCACTGGAGATGGTTCACAAGCTCTTGTAGATATTGGTAGAGCAGGCATGAAAGTTGATCCCGAAAATGTGGTGTTAATTGGTATCAGAGATTTAGATTCAAAGGAGAAAGAGCGGCTTAAGAGAAGTGGTGTAACTGTATATACCATGCGCGATATTGATGAACAGGGAATCAGCACCATTATTAACAAGGCATTGATGAAATTTATGCACATTAAGAGAATTCATGTAAGCCTTGACATGGACGCTATTGATCCTGTTGAAGCACCTGGAGTTGGAACTCCTGTTCCTGGAGGACTGACATATCGAGAAGCTCATCTTTGCATGGAGATAATTGCTGATTCTGGAAAACTATCTTCTATGGATTTGGTTGAGATAAATCCTATTTTAGATCAGGCAAATAAAACTGCAAAACTTGCTGTTAATCTTACAGTTTCAGCGTTGGGAAAGAGCATTTATTAACTATTCTGCTTTAAGGGCAAAGCTATCAAAAAAATAGCACCACCTTCTGGTCTATTTTGGACTGTAAGTTTACCATGATGGCTCTCAACAATTCCATAAGCCATGCTTAAACCAAGACCAGTACCTTTGCCCTCCTCTTTAGTTGTAAAAAAAGGCTCAAAAATATTTGGTAATATTGATTCTGGGATTCCTGGACCAGTATCTGAAATTGTGATGTATGCCATACCATCATTATCTGGATTCTCTGTTATTTGGCTGGTACTATCTGAGATGCTCATATTGGTATCAGGAGAAGGATTACATTCATTATTATTTAGTATGCTGCCTTCACTGCTTTTAACACTCTCATTTTTCTTAAGAAATGTCTTTATTTCAAGTACACCGCTTCCTTCCATAGCATCTGCTGCATTTAATATAATATTCATAAAAACATGGTTTAACTGTTGAATATCTATAGGTATCTCAGGAATTGAGGTGTCATAGTTTTCAACTATTGCAATATTTTGAAAAATTGCCTGATTGCGAAGAAGAAACAGTGTTCTTCCTACTGTTTTATTTATATTCTGCAGTTTAAGCTCTCTTTTAGTCTGGCGCGCAAATTCAAGAAGCTCTTTTACAATAGAACTACACCTCTCAGCATCTCTTTGGATTTTAAGTAGATCATTTTTTGCGTCATCAATTAAATCGTACTCTTCAAGCATCAACTGAGTAAACAAGGTAATACCACCAAGTGGATTGTTCAACTGATGAGCCACACCAGCAGCAAGTTTGCCAAGAGATGACATTTTTTCAGCCTGAAGCAGCTGAATCTGCATCTTTTCAAGTTCAGCTTCAAGGCGTTTTGCCTCTCTTAAATCATGAAAAAAACCAATACTTGCAACCTCTTTACCACCTTCATACACAATAGAAGAGTTAAGGATAATTGGGGTTGAGCTGCCATCTTTTCTAATTGCCACCTGTTTATGACCTTTTAAAATGCCTTTTCCTCCATAATCATTGCTTCTCATTTTTTTCATTATTTTTTGAGCATCTCCGGGAGGATATAGATCTTTGATATTTAAATGATTTATTGCCTCTTTACGAGAGTATCCTGATATTTCTGTAGCCGCTTTATTGAATATTATTATCTTCCCAGTCATGTCTGCGGCAATAACTCCGTCTGCTGCACTATTGATGAGATTACGTAAAAAAGCATTTGATGTTATTCGCTTTTCATCACATTTAAAAAGAGAGGGCAGATCAAAATCCAGAACAACAATGGCATCTTCATCTTTTTTCTGATCAGGCGAAAGCTCATTAGATGCAGCCATTGGATAGGCATATAGACATGAACATAGTTTTTTTCTAACATCTTCATCACTATTTGTCTCAATACCATTGCTATCATAATCTATGATAATACGTTTTAAAGATGGCTTACCAGTGCTTCTAACTTCAGTAGCAGGGCAGTTTCTACATGGAGAATCAAAGTTAAATAAAGCACGATAACAGATCTCTCCCTCTTTGCTGTCTCTATTTAAAAAATATTGCCTATCTGGATTGCAGTTTGATGCGAGAATCCTGTAGTCTTGGGAGATGATAATAATCTGTCTCTTGATTGTCTCAATTGCCTTTAGTAGATAATGGTTCTCAACTTCACTGCCGTAAATCATAAGTTTAACACCTTCCAAAAGATTTGTTGAATGGTTGTCGAGACTGACAGAAAATGAAACTTTTTTAAGATACATGCCAATAAAATGGAAATATCTATAGGTTATCTAATTGGGCATGTCAAGAGTCAAAAGAACAGCAAATGATACTTTTTTATTTAAATACAGAATATAACTTACATTCATTTTCTAAACGTCCTTTGGCTGATAAATATTCAATATCCTTGACATTTATCTATTAATTTGGAAATGTGGCGAGGCTAAAAAAAACGGTTATTTTAATTTTAACTTTGATCATCACTCTAAATATTTTAAACTATATTAACTTAGATATCGACATTAGAATTATTAGAATGAGATTGGGAGCAATAAACGATAGTAGGAGGATTTATGATTGTTGCAGAGAGAAAACCCTTTGATGAGATCAAAAATATGGTTTCAAGTTATAAGAAGGTTTTAACAGTTGGATGCGGAACTTGTGTTGCCGTATGCTTGGCAGGTGGTTCAAAAGAGGTTGAAACCCTTAATGCTGAGTTAAATCTTGCATTTAAAAAAGATGGCATTGAATTTGGTGCAGAAACGCTCCAACGTCAATGTGATATGGAGTTTTTAGCAGAGCTTGATAATAAAGTTGACCAATATGATTGTCTTCTCTCAATGGCTTGCGGTGCTGGAATACAATTTCTTGCAGAGAGATTCCCCAATAAACCTGTTCTTCCAGCAGTAAATACATCTTTTATTGGTGTAAATCTTGATGTTGGCTGGTATGAAGAGAAGTGTCGTGCCTGCGGTCAATGCGTACTTGCGATGACAGGAGGAGTCTGCCCTGTTACAATGTGTGCAAAAAGTCTTTTCAACGGTCCTTGCGGCGGGACAAATAAAACAAGCTGTGAAATTCATACAGATCAGCCATGTGCATGGTTGAAAATATACGAAAGACTTTCAGGACAAGGGCGTTTGGCTCAGATAATGACAGTATCTCCACCAAATGACTGGAGTAATCAAAAACCAAGAAAAGTTATTCAGCCAGGATATGAAGAACGCATTAAAGCTATGCACTCGTAACCATATAATATGGGCTAACCATATGGAGATATTGTATATTATAGATAGAGTGATATACATTTGAAATTTATAAATAATATGCGTTAAACCGCTTAAAAAATAATTTCAGGAGAGATTAAGTTATGAAAGCAGGAAGTAAATTGGAGAGAGTACTAAAAGCTGGACATTTTGCGTTTACAGGAGAGGTAGGACCTCCCCGCGGTGCAAATGTCAACAGCATTAGGGAAAAACTTAAACACCTTAAAGGTAATGTTGATATGGTCAATGTTACAGATAATCAGACAGCTATGGTTAGGATGTCAAGCTGGGCTGCTTCTCTTATTTGTATCCAAGAAGGTGTTGAGCCAAATTTCCAGATGGTATGCCGTGATAGAAACCGTATTGCAATGCAAGCAGATATCTTGGGTGCTTATGCACATGGAATTAGAAATATGCTATGCCTATCTGGAGATCACCAAATGTTTGGAGATCATCCACAATCTAAAGGAGTTTTTGACCTTGACTCAATGCAGCTTATTATGATGGTCAAAAAAATGAGAGATGAGGGCAAATTCTTAAGTGGTGCTGATATTGATGTTAAACCAGAGATTTTTATTGGTGCTGCTGCAAACCCATTTGCTGAACCATTTGAGTGGAGAGTACACCGTCTTGCAAAAAAAGTTGCTGCTGGCGCTGATTTTGTCCAGACACAGTGCGTTTATAACATGCCCAAAATCCGCGAATGGATACGTCAGGCAAATGATATGGGGCTTACCGAAAAGGTCTATATTCTTCCAGGTGTAACTCCTATGAAGAGCATAGGTATGGCAAAGTACATGCAGAGCAAAGTTCCTGGTATGGACGTTCCTGACGATATTATCAAACGTCTTCAAGGAGTAGATAAGAAAAAAGTTGCTGATGAAGGTATTAAGATAGCTTGTGAACAGATTGCAGAATTTAAAGAGATGAAAGGCGTTGCTGGTGTTCACCTTATGCCAATTGAGTGGGAACACATGGTTCCTGAAATTGCAGAAAGAGCAGGTGTCTTACCAAGACCAGAAGTATAAAAGTTAAGAGACCTTAAAAATGCTTTAAATATAAGGAGTTTTAGTAAATTGGATAATCAAACTAAAAAAGTGTTAATACTTGGGGGCGGTATCGCTGGTCTCACTGCTGCATGGGAGCTTTCCCGTCAGAATATCAGTGTTGAACTTGTTGAAAAAAGCTGTTTCCTTGGAGGACACGCTATTGGTTTTACATGCAAGGCAACTGATAAGTGTCAGCAATGCGGTGCTTGCAGTGTTGAAGATATGCTCAAAAATGTTGTGAATGAACCGCTGATTAACGTTCATCTTAGAACTGAAATAAAAGAGCTTAAAAAAGCTGCTCAATTCAATATTATGCTTACACAAAGTGATATTGAACTGCCTGATAGTCAAATTAAAAATCTCTCTTCTGGTAAAGCTGCAAAGGGATTTTCTAAATATAACAATCCTCTATATGTTACTGACTCTGATAAGGATAATATGGGCAGCAGTTGTCAAATAACAGCAGATGCCGTTATTGTTGCTACAGGATACTCACCATTTGATCCAAATCGTAAATCAACTTATGGTTATGGGAATTGGAAAAATGTAATCACAGGTCTTGACCTTGAAAATATAATCAGAGAGAACGGTTCACTTGTAAGACCTTCTGATGGTCAAAAACCTCAAAAAGTAGCATTTATACAATGTGTTGGCTCAAGAGATGAAAGACTTGGAAATCTTTGGTGTTCTGAGGTGTGCTGTCCATACGCCATGAGAATGGCTGGAACTGTAAAGCACGATAACCCAAATGCTGAAATTACAATGTTTTATATAGATATTCAAAACAGCGGCAAAGAGTTCCCTGTTTTTTACGAAAAGATTAAACAAAATATCAGATTTGTTAGAACCATTCCAGTTGACGTATACCCTCTTGAAAACGATGGATTAGAGCTTAGACACATGGCAGAAGAAGAGGGTTCTCCATCTTCTGAACCTTTTGATTTGGTTGTGCTGTCAGTTGGAATTATGCCTGGAAAAGATACTGTCAAACTATCTGAAGTCACAGGTATCCCTGTTAATGAAGACGGTTTTCTTGACAACGCAATCTCTTGCTGCTCATTTAGTTCATCTGCTAAATCAACTCAAGCCTCTCAACCAAGCACATCTGCCGCTTCTATTGCAGGATTGTTTGTGGCTGGAACTGCCAAAGGGCCAGCAAGCATTGCCGCATCTATGGCAGATGCAGGAAAAACTGCCTTTGAGGCAATGAAATATTTGGGGGTAATGAAATGACAACAGATAAATGCACCAACGCAAAAGAAAAATGTACAGATACAAAAGAAAACTGTGACAATATGGTTGATGTATCTATAAGTAAAGATGTCCTTGTTATTGGAGCTGGCTCTTTTGGGCTTGAAGCTGCTGGTAAAGTTGCAGCTCAAGGTTATAATGTTTCTGTTATTGGATTAAAAACTGCTTGTGCAAGGCAATCTGGGTGTACATCAGAGATGCTTGAGACAGGCAAAGTGAACATTATGCAAGATATAGCTATTGATTCGCTTGCCGGTGTTACAGGAGATTTTAGAGCAACTTTAATTAAAAGTGCTGGCAATGGAGAAGGATATAGCGAAAAAGTAGAAAAGGTATTTGGTGCTATTGTTGTTGCTCCTCAATACTCATACTCTCCGCTTAATAAAAAATATGGTCTGGTTTTAAATGACAATGTGATAAGCCAAAGCCAGTTTGAAGCTATGCTTAGTGCTCCTGAAAGCCATAAAAAGATTTTAAATGGAGTTAATGGCAATGGATCAACAGTGGCCTTCTTAACAGGATTTGCTCAAGAAGGCGATCCAACTTCAACAAGCAGGGTTTTAACATCTGCACTTGCTGTTCAGAATATGGAGAACTGCAATGCCTACATCTATGCAGGTAATGTTAAAGTTGGTGCAAAGGGATTAGAAAGGCTTTTTACTCAAGGACGTCATGCTGGAGTAGTGTGCTTTAAACCTTCTCAAATGCCAACCATTGAACAAAATTTAACTGATGGTGCCAATACAGTAAAAATTACAATTAAAGACCCTGTTGTAAGAACAGATATTGAGCTGACTCCTGATTACATTGTTGTTGAAGAGGCTCTTGTTGTTGGTCAGCAAAATCTTGATATTGCTTCAACTCTTAGAATTGACACAGACCTTTATGGATTTTTGCCAAGCAACAATGTCCACAGATTTCCAGCTAAATCAAACAGAGATGGAATATTTGTAGTAAACAATTCAGCAGATGCCGCAAATACTGCATTGAAACTCAAAGAGCTTATCGGCAACGGTATAAAGAGAGTTGCAGCAA
>JADFXA010000112.1 GCA_015233755.1 Desulfamplus sp.
CTCTTGAGATTCTAATTTTTCTGCCTGATTACTACTATACCATTCAAGGTGGTTAGTTGTAAGAGAGCCATCTTCAGCGTCTTGTGCAGTGCCATAAAAGGTTATAAAACCTGATGCTGAAACAGTTGTTGATGTAGTTGGGGGATATGTGATTGTAGGAACAGGAGGTGTATTTGCCCCAATGTTTATCATAATAGAGGCAATACCAGAAGCTCCCCAATCATCTTTTGCCACTAAAGTTATGATATGCTCACCGTTAGTCATGGCTTTATTACCAAGGGAATCTACATTATTTGTCTTTATAATTAAACTTTCACCTGTTCCAAGAAGACCATCAATTTGGGAGTGCCACTCAAGGCTTTTCTCTGAAAGGTCACCATCTTCTGTGTCAGTTGCTGTCCCTTGAAAGTTTATAAACTCTTCAGGAGCAAAAGAGCATAAAGGATCAGTAATTGGGGTTACAGAACATTTAGTTGGATCAGGATTGATAATAGTCGCCTTTGGTTTGCTATTTACAACATTAATTGTAATAGATGTCTGTGCTGTACCTGCATTACCTTTTGCTTTAAGATAAATCGTGTGTTCACCCTCTTTTAATGGTTCGTAATCAAGAGATTGGACACTTCTTGTGTCGAGTTTAAATTCATTCCCTGTAAAGAGCTTTCCATTTTTTGAAGAGACCCACTCTAAATTTTCCCCTGTAATAGTAGTTCCATCATAGTCTGTAGCACTTCCTGCAAAGTTAATCATATCGCCAGCTTTAACATTATAGCTGTTAGGTGTAGTGGTAGATGTAGAACTATCAGCAGTTACAGGGCTTGTAATTTTAACAACTGGAGATGATGATGCACTTCCAACAGTTATGATAATAAAAGCACTGCCGCTCTTACCTTTAGTATCTGTTGCTTTAAGGTTAATAGTATGCTGGCCTTTTGACAAAATAGAGCTTGTTATTGTTCCACCTGTTCCCATAGCACCATCAATGTTTGAACTCCACAAAAGTAAGGAGTCTGCAATTGCATTTGCTTTATAGTCCTTTGCAGTGCCTGTAAAAGTTATTGTCTCACCTACATTAAAAATTAAATCGCCTGAAGGGGCTGTAATGGAAACAGTTGGTTCAGCAGTTGATGCAGAAGAGTCACCAACTGTAATGGTAATAGAGTCAGAGTCAACGGTATTAGTTTTGCTGTTTAGAAGTGTAAGGGTTATGGTGTGAGTTCCAGCAGTTAAAGTTGCAAGATTAAAATTTGCTGTTGTGCCAATAGCCCCATCTAAATTAGAGTTCCAAGAATATGTATAGGTCTCTGTAGATACAGCATCTGATATTTGTCCTACAAATGCAATAGAGTCCCCTTCAGCAAAAATCTTATTATTAGACGGGGAGATGATTGCAATCCCTGCTGGTGGTGTTACTGGCGTTGCTGTGCTATCTCCACTATCTCCGCTTGTGGCAATTATCGTGAACAATCCCATAATAATTGAGACAAAAATACCGAACAATCTTAAAGTCTGTATGTTATTGTTTTTAAAATTTTTATTTTTATAATCATCCAATTTCATCATCTTATGCCTCTTATTATTTTAATTATTGTAAACCAACAAGCAATATCCCAAAAAAGCCCCTGCAACAACGGCTGCAATATCCCAAAAATCGAACACACCCGCAATAAAATAATCATCTATAGTGCTGAGAAATTTATATTCATTAAACCAATCTGGTATAAATTTGACAGCAATTGAATCAAAATATTGACCGATTTCAAATATAATATTTACGCTCCCCCAAAAAATAGCAGAGATAAAAAACCATTTTTGGGGATGTTTAGTAAAAGTATCTGTAATTTCATTAAAAGACCCTGTAATCAGGGTAAAAGAGAAGGTATGTAAAAATGAGGCTATACTCTTGTCAAAAGTCCCAAAGAGGTTTTTATAAAGTCCAATAAAGTTATCTCTATCAAGGCTATATCCAATGCTATTCAAAAATTCTCTTACAAACCAAGTAGATTTAAGTGGGCGATCGGTTAAATAGATAAGACTTCCCAAAAATAAGCCAGCAAGACCAACAATAAAACTTTTCTTTTTCATATCATAAGATTCAATCCATGCTCTTCTGACTTTAATAACTCCTTTATAATTGATTTTTCAGCTAATTTTTCAGATTCAACAACACGGCATTCAATTTTATGAACATTATAGTCATGTGTTTGCAATCGTTCTCTAAGCTCTGGAAGCATAAGTCTAAAAAAATTGGCAATCTCTTCGTCAGCAACTTGAAAACCACCTGTAATATTATTTTTAAGCACCGAAAAATCTGCTCGAATAGGTCCAAGGTTAGTCATATCTAAGAAAAGAGATACTTTAAGAAGCGAGTTCTCTTTTGAATTTGTATTTTCGTTCTCCTTACGATTCTCTCCAAGGTCAATTAATAGTTGGCCAAAGCTGAGTTGTTCTCCGTTTAATAGAGGAAATGGTATTATATATTTTCCTGATTCAGATAGATGGCTGTTGAGAAGTTGAACACTTTCAAGATTTTGGATAAACTCCTTAAAAATATCTATATTTGGCAACTCTCTATTTTCTAATGATAATACTTCAGAAGCACCATCTTCTGAAGCTGCGATAAAATTTAATACAGCCCCTTTTATGTCATCTTTAGCAATAGATCCTGAGGTTGAATTATTAGACAAAGATTGTGTAATTTCTTGGTTAGAGACAATAGAGCTATCTTTTAAGATTTCCCCAGATGAAGCTAAAACCGATTTGGAATAGGAAGATGTTTGAGAAACAGATTCAAATTTTGGCAAACTATCTGAACCTTTTTTAACCATATCAGCAAGTTTTTTTTCCATTAGAATGCCGCTTTTTTGCAGCAATTTAGGTAAAAAATCGACATCTGCCTTTTCTGATTTAAGAGAAATTGACATCAATAAATTTTTTATATCTATAATCTGCTTATCTGTTTGAGTTAACAAAGTCTCTTTTGAATTTGAAAATAGAGAGGCTGCAAAGTTTGTGAATCCCTCGAAGGGTTGATTTTTTGCAAATAGCTGAAATGCGGGATCAGATATTCTACTACCCAAGCTGTTGTTAACAATAGAGGCAGAATGTTGATTTGGACTTAAAGGAGTATTAATTGAAGGTTTTGCTGGGTTTAATGGCGTATTAGTTGAAGATTTTCCTGGATTTAACGGCGTACTATCTAAAGATTTTGTTGCAGCAACAGAAGGCGCTGCGCTTTTTGACACAAATTTTAAATCTGCTAAAGATAGGCTATTTTTTATCAAAGAAGTTTCTCCATATCATCAAATAATCGTAATTAAGATTAGCCTTCCATTTTCATAAATTTCTCTTTCAAACTTATGACAAGTTGAACTTCACCTCGAGGTATTGATAACTTTGAGGCAATTGCATCAATATGAAGCCCTTGCTGGTATAACTCAATTATTTTTTGCTGCTGATCGATCAAATTATCCTCAGAATTATTGCCGTTTGAATCATCTTCATTTAACCATTTAGGATCATAAAATCCTGAAACTGCACCTCGAATTCCAGATTTAAGAAGTCCTTGAGTATTACTGTTGCGAATGCCAGAATTATTTTGGCTCTGATAGGATTGAGGGGTATTTTGATTCTGATATATAGATTTATCTTTAGAATTTAATATAACTTCTGCTCTCGATAGTAGAAGATTTACGCTTATTATCCTTGAATCAAGCGAATCATTAAGGTGTTTGATAATACGATGCTTATCTTTTATCTGTTTTTCAAATAATGCAGCTTTTGTTTGAGAATCTTTAACTAAAGGCTCTATAAGATCAGTAATATCTTGAGCTGCACGATCAACCATCTCAACAGCCGCCTTTTCCCCCATATTATGGATAAGTTTATCTATCCTTTCAATTATCTCTTGGTGGATTGAGTCAGTTAAAGGATCAAGATCATCGCTTTTGATTACATTTAGAAACTCCATTTCGATTGTTTTCATTTTTTTTACAAACCGCCACAAAAGCATTGCAAGAAAAATGTTGATAAAAAGTTGGGCAGCAATCCATAATTCAATAAAAGAAAGTTTAGTCATGCACCTTTTTTACCTCCATTTTTTTACCTATACGTCAACTTTTTGCCTATTTAAGAGGGCGTTTTTAACTTAGGCTATGGTTCAACCATAGGCTTAAATTCTCATTCATCTTTCAACAACTTGTTTAACATCTTTCATTACAACAACAGGAATTTTCATACCGTTAAGCCCTTTAATACTGTCCGCAACATTTTGAGGAAGCCCGCTATATAAAAGTGAAGCCTCAACAGTGATTTTGCCTTGAAAATCTCCAATATCAATTTTTTCAACTCTCTCTTGCATAGGTTTGAGTCTCCTATCGCTTATTATCTCTCGTGCTTTTGCTAAATTATCAACGCGATTACCTTTTCCATCTCCAAAGATAGTAGAGTAAATTATGGTATTTGGAGGTAAATAACCCTTCTCATCAAGAACACCTGTTTTATAGATAACATCCCCTTTGCTATCTTTTACTATAACTTTAAGCCAAACCTGACGAATATTAGAGACTCCTGTTGGAATTTCATGCCCTGCCCCATTATTTGTTATTCTAATAATAATTCTATTTTCTTCACTATTTTGACTCTTAATATTTTTACCATCAGCTTTATGCTGCTGTTTAACTTCAACTTGAGAATCTATTTTAATATCAACTGAATGTTTAAGACGTTCTTCAGCCATTTTAGATATTTCTTTAGATTGTGCTGGAATAGTCATATTCCCCCCAACAAAATAGTGGGTAAAGATATGGTCTCTCTCAACAGAACCTTCAGCCGCTGTTCCTGGATTTTTAACTCTCTTGGTTGAACCTGTAGATGGATATTCTGGTCTTTGATACATGTGGCAATCTTGGCACTGAACGCCTTGTTTATTGTATATACTTTGCTTCCACTCTTGATAGGTAGTCTCAAGCCAGACACCTGAGGTTATATGCTTAACGTCATGGCATGTTCCGCATAGTTCTGATTTTGTATGAAACTTTGAAAATTCAGATTTGTGATAATCAGAGTCAGAATCTTTAAATGGACCTCTTTTAACTCCCGGATCATCTTCTCCATTTCCCGGACTGTAGTTAAATTGTGCATTATAAATTGAATAAGCACCTGTGATTGAATGGCAATAATCACACTGAATCCCTTGCTTTGCTATTGGTGCTATTTTTGTTCTATCATCAGATGTCTTACGAGGAAATCCAGTTATATAGCCAACTGGTGTATGGCATGTTTGGCAATGCTCGGCCTCCTCTATCTCATCTTTAGCGTTAAGGCCAACAAGACCAGCATTTGCAATCTCATTGAAAATTATATCGTCAGATGAAAGATTGTGCATTGAGCCTTGCCATTGTTCATATATTTGAGTATGGCACCCGCCGCATGTTTCTGGAGAGATAAATTGTGAAAGCTCATAGTGTTTAGTTTGTTCAGATGAATGCAAATCTTTGTATAATAGAATAGGTGATAGCAAAGCAATTAATAGAGATATGGACTTAATAGATATAATTTTTTTCACAACAAATGCTCCTTTTATAGTAATTTGGAAGGTTCTGATGCCTGATTCATTTTTTATAAATGGTTATGCCAAGCAATCTATAGATGTCAAGCGATTTATATCAGAGCAATCAAGTATTATAATAGATAATATCAAAATTAATGAGTATTGTTCTTGACAAAAGTATAGATAAAAAGCCATTATATTAATGGGAACTATGGTAAAAAACTGATTGTTTTATAAACTCTCCTTGACTATCATTTTGTCCACAGACTACACAATAACAGAAAATATCTATTTTTTGCAGCTTAAAATCATTGTTCCCCAAAATCCGTTATAATCATAGAATTTTTTTAGCGCCGGAAAGAAAGGAAAAACACCATGCCATCGAAGGAAAACAATACTAAAACAAAGGCTGCCCCAACTTCGCTCGCAGAAGAGCAGAACAAACCAGATGAAAGCTCTTTTCCAATCGTAGATATCGGTGCATCAGCAGGGGGCTTGGCAGCATTTGAGGCTTTTTTTTCCGGTATGCCTAATGATGTGGAAATCGGCATAGCTTTTGTGCTGATTCAGCATCTCTCCCCTGAACATAAGAGTATTCTTCCTGAGATCATAAGCCGCTATACCAGCATGAAGGTCTTTGAGGTAACTGACGGGATAAAGGTCAGACCCAACTGTGTTTATGTTATTCCGCCTAAGTGCAACATGACCTTTATGAACGGTCTGCTTAAGTTGGTTAAGCCAACATCTCTTCGCCACCACCACCAAAATCTTCCCATTGACCGATTTTTCTATTCACTGGCTGCAAATCTACAGGAGAGGGCTATAGGCATCATTCTTTCTGGCACAGGCAATGATGGCACACTGGGTGTGAGGGCAATCAAAGGAGAAGGAGGCATGGTCATGGCTCAAACACCTAAATCAACCGAATATGACGGTATGCCGCTCAGTGCCATTGCTACAGGTTTGGTTGATTACCAACTTCTACCGGCTGAAATGCCAACCCGTCTTATATCCTACATCAAGAACAGCTTACTTATTCCACGTCTTCCTGTTGAGAGCTATCTATCTCATAAAGTAGATGCACTGAACAAAATCTTTACTCTTCTCCATACCCATACAGGACACGACTTTTCACAATACAAACCAACTACCATAAAACGCCGCATAGAACGGCGTATGGCTCTCCAGCAGATAACAGATATTGATAAGTATATCATCTTTTTAGAACAGACTCCGATTGAGGTAAACGCTCTTTTCCGTGATATGCTTATCGGAGTAACTGCTTTTTTTCGTGACCCCAAAGCATTTGAAGAGATTGAAAAACGGGTTATACCCGAACTTTTTGACAACAGAGAGAGTAACAGCACAATCAGGATATGGTCATCAGGTTGTTCAACAGGAGAAGAGGCTTACTCTATAGCTATTCTTCTGGCAGAATATCAGGCATCAATAAATAGGAGTTTCAAGATTCAGCTCTTTGCCACTGACATTGATAGTAATGCTGTTAATATTGCCCGTGCTGGACTCTATCCTGCAAGCATTGCAGCCGATATCTCTCAAGAGCGGTTAAGTCGCTTTTTTACAGAAGAAGCAGATACAGCACGGGCAAGA
>JADFXA010000113.1 GCA_015233755.1 Desulfamplus sp.
ACCAGCCCCGGCAGCAACAGCCTGAACCGCAATGCCGGCAGCCGAAGCAACAGCAGCTCCGGCAGCAAAAGCCGCAACCGCAATGCCGGCAGCCGTAGCAACAGCAGCTCCAGCAGCAAAAGCATCAACTGTAATCCCAGCAGCAAAAGTGGCTGGAGTAGCAAAAACAGCTATGGTTTTTCCTATGTTCGGCTTATTAGCCTTAGGAGGAGTAATAGCATTCGAGATTTGGCAAGGCAGTAAAGATGCTCATGAAATAAAAGAAAAGAAATAAAAGCATCTAAATATTTAAGAGATTTGACAACTTCTTAAAGTTGTCAAATCTAAAGCCCCCATATTCACATCTTAAAATAATTACTTTAAAATATAAGAACTTTATGAAACATATAGAAAATCAAATATTCAGATCGGGATTTGTCGCTATTGTAGGTGCTCCTAATGCGGGAAAATCTACCTTACTTAACAGAGTAACTGGTGAGAAAATATCCATAACATCTAATAAACCCCAAACTACAAGAGATAGAATTCTTGGCGTAGTTGAGCGAGAAGCATCTCAGATTGTCTTTGTTGACACACCCGGAATCCACAATGCAAAATCAATTTTAAACCGTAAGATAGTTGATCAAGCTCTATCTGCTGTTGAAGATGTTGATGCTATTTTGCTTATGGTTGATGTCTCTTCAAAAGATATAGAATCAGAACAACTCATTATTCAACAACTTAAAAACAGTCAAAAAAATGTAATTCTTGCAATTAACAAAATTGATCTTGTCTCATCTGAAATAGTGTTACCTCGTATTAAAGAGTCTGCTGCTATATATGATTTTAAGTCAATTGTACCAATTTCAGCAAAAAATGGGATACAGATAGAGGAGCTTATCAAAGAGATAGAACTTCTTTTGCCAGAAGGTCCAAGACTTTTTCCTAAAGATACCCTAACTGATATGTCAGAAAAATTTATTGCTGGAGAGATGATCCGTGAAAAAATATTTCGTCTTACTGGTATGGAGATACCGTATTCAAGTGCTGTAACAGTAGATTCATTCAAAGTTGAAAAAAAATTGATAGTTATTCATGCAAGTATCCATCTTGACAAAGATTCTCAAAAAGGCATTGTAATTGGCAAAGGTGGGCAGATGCTAAAAAAAATTGGAGAAAATGCAAGAAAAGATATTGAAAGAATGACGGGCTCTAAAGTGCTTTTAAAACTTCTTGTAAAAGTTACAAAAAATTGGAGTCATAATCAAAATATGTTAAAGGAATTTGGTTATTAAATTTTAGTAACTCTCTATAATAAGCATAAACACTTTGGGTTTATTTCATGGAATTTTATTTTTCAGATGATGAAGATATACAAAAACACGAGAAGCACAAGGCAAGAGAGCTAAGAAACAGCCAATGGTGGAAACGCAGGAGATCCCAAGGTATCTGCCATTATTGTGGTAACAACTTTCCACCTAAAGAGTTGACAATGGATCACGTTGTTCCTATTGCAAGAGGTGGTAAATCTATAAAAAATAACGTAGTGCCTTGCTGCAAAACATGCAACACAAAAAAACGCATGATGCTCCCTTTAGAGTGGGATGAATACATGCGTTCACTTTCAACTTAGCGGTTCTTTTGACTCTTTTTCTCGTCTCTTGTGCATATTCTGTGTATTGTCTGAGCGTGCCAGACACCTCTTCCCGAAAATGTTGGTTGACCAAGATCGATAAGATGTTGTGCTACCTCGTCAAAAGTTTTACCTTTGGCACGCATGGAATTAATAATTTCAATTATCTCTTCCCTTGATAGCAGATTTTTTTCATCATCTTTTTGATCAATTGATGCAGATTTTCTATTTTGTACTTCTATATCTATTAAACTATCTTTATCCTTTATAGCTGGGCTGTTTTTAAATATCTCTCTATTAGTTGAAGAGACATATTCTTCTTTAACTACTTTTCCAGACTCCTCTATTGAAACTAAGAACTCTTCTCTATTTTCTGGCCTTTTTCGTCTTATCACTTTTACAGGTTGTTGCTCTACATTGGTTTCATCTTTTAAATCTTTATTGGCAACTTGTTTTATTGAATATTCAACATCTTCAGAGTAACTTTTTTCTATATTAATATTTTGTTCATCATTAATATCATCAACAATTTCACCTTCAATAGGCTCTTGATAAGCTTTTGAGCTTAAAGATTCAGAGTTATCTACATTAATTAACTCATCTTGTTTAAGTGTTATATTGGTTTTGGCAGTGTTTTGCAAATTTTGACAATCAAGATCAGATTGATCTATATCTGATAATATTGGTTTTTCTGATAACACATTTCCAATATTAGCTATAAATTTTTCTTGAAAAGATGGCATAGTCATGACCCTTAGATACTCTGCTATCTCTTCAAGAGCTATAGCTTTACGCTCCTCCGCAAGTATCCTTTTTTCTTGAACACTAATAATCATCTCCTGATTCTTAGTAAAAGAATCAAGCAGGTCAAGTACTACGTCAAAAGGGTCAAGCTGAGGTGAATAAGGTGGTTGTGTTTGAGCTTCGTCTCCATGAAAATGGGCATGAGGCAAACCTCTTGTAGTTTGTCTTTTAATATTGCCTGCTCGTGTTGATTGATAATTACCCTGATTTTGGAAGTTTTGCGTAGTAAAGTTAGGTGTTGAGTTAAAATTACTATTATCAAAACTTCGTCTGGTTTTTGGGGGACGTTTATCTTTTTGATTACCTCTGATACTTTGAAGAAAATCGTTCATTGATTCTTCTCCTTAAATTTTTTATTAACTTGTTCATTTGTTTTGGGATTTTGAACTATTTAAAATAAATTCAGATAGTTAAAATAATATATAATCCTAAAAATCCCTAAATTTGAACATCAGTCTAATTTTTAATATTAATTTAATAGTTATAGTTTTTATAATAAAGATAGCTTAATAATAATTTATTTCGTATTAATCTTTGTGGTGTTCATTATTTATGGTGAATTGGGCGATGATATATATAAACACAAGAATTTACTTTATCTGTAATTTATCGTATTATGTCAAGGATTTTTGTAAACAAGATATATCAGTTTATTTTTATAAATATTTTCATAAACACATTTTTAATGCTATTTTTTAATATTTTACAAAAAATTGCTACTAACATTTTATCTTTTAAGGAAAAATAATGAAACCCTCTTACGAATATAAAATAAATTATCCTATTGAAAAACCTGACACTATTAAAAAAGAGATGATTGATCCTATTGATTATGGTTATAAATCAAAACGTACTATTGATATAACCATAAAACAGCCTGAATTTACATCGGTATGTCCAATGACAGGGCTTCCTGATATTGGGTGTATCACCATTAAATACAAACCAGATCAAAAGATAGTGGAGCTTAAATCATTAAAATTTTACCTGCTCCAATATCGTAATGTAGGTATGTTTTATGAGCATGTAGTTAATAGGATTTTAGATGATCTTGTTGATATGCTTGATCCATTTTATATGGAAATTATTGGCGAATTTACACCAAGAGGTGGAGTTAGCTCTATGGCATCTGCTGTTTACGAAAAAAAATAAATTCTATTTTTAACTTCCTGCAGAACTCATTTTTTATCCAACAAAATCAATGGATAAATTAAGGTTTTGCAGGAACTTTATTATAATAAGATGCTTATGTTTAGCCTCTCCCCTGCCCTGCCATTGACTCAAAATTGTCAAATACCTTTTTGCTTCTAAGGAAATGTTGGTATTTCTCTATAATTTCAAGAGCCTGAGCCATTGACTCAATATTTGTTAAATCTCGTCTAAACTTACTGCATTCAGGATAACCTTTGACAAACCATACAAGCCTGCTTCTCATCATTTTACACGCTTGCAGCTCTCCAAAATAATCTACACAGGATTTTAGCAGCTCTATCATAAGAGCAAAAATTTCGTCTATGGAGCGATTTTTGTATCTTGCTTCTGACGATCTAAAAGATGATTCTGACGATTCATAGGATGAATGATAATTAGTATAATAGATTGGTTTATATACAGAGTCCTGTTCATATTTAGCCTTTCGACTATCTTTCTTTTTAGAGAGTAAAAGTTCAATGTCTGAAAGAATAAATGGATTGGACATAGCAGCTCTACCAACCATAACAGCATCGCATTTTGTCTCTTCAATCATACGAAGCCCATCTTCAGCACAAGCAATATCTCCATTACCAATGAGCGGGATTGACATATTTGCTTTAAGCTGTTTTATCAAAGACCAATCTGCTTTTCCCTTAAAACCTTGAGACGCTGTTCGGGGGTGCAATGTTATGGCATCAACACCATTTCTTTGAGCTAACTCTGCAAGTTTAAATGCCTGCGTTCCAGAGCTATCCCAACCAGATCGTATTTTAATTGTTAAGGGAATAGAAATAGAATCACGGACAGCCTTGATGACATTTTCAGCATTGGAGAGATTTTGCATTAAGGCAACTCCCGCACCAGTTTTAACAACTTTTTTTACGCTACAACCAAAATTAATATCAATGATGTCAGCAATTTTATTACTTTCTTCCTCTTTGTTTAATAAAGAGGTTTTGAAAAGATCTGATTTATCAATATTACTATTCTTTTGACTAATATAAGTGTTTTCAATAATAAAAGCAGCTTTTGCCATCTCTTTTGGTTCTGAGCCAAAAATTTGAACTGAGAACGGTTTTTCTTCTGGTGTAGTTTGAAGAAGAGAGAAAGTTTTTTGAGAATTATAAAGAAGTCCTTTTGCACTTACCATCTCTGAACATACAAGCGAACATCCGCATCTCTTAACAATATACCTAAAAGGCAGATTAGTTACACCCGCAAGTGGAGCAAGAACGGTATGACCTTCAAGTTTGCATTTTCCTATTTGCATTGTAATTTATTTCTTAAGGGTTAAACAAAATATATTAATGAGGTTTGTAATGGAGATTTGACAACTTTTAAAAAGTTGTCAAATCTTTAAATAGAAAGGTTAGTCTGATTGATTATCTTTTTTTTTCTTCTGAAAAGCGGCGATTGAAACCACTCTACCACTCTCTTTATCTTCTGATTCTGGTTTTGTTTTTTTTACACTTTTAAGATGGGTTACAGGCTCTTTTAGTTCACTCTCTTCATCGTCATCGTTGTCTGTTATAAAATTTTGATGAGGAGCATTTACTACCTCGATTCTCATTCTCTTACCACCCATGAAAAATTCAGTGCCATTAATGTATATATCTTTTAGAGTCCAAACAACAACTTTTACAGGTATTTGCAAAACCAAAAGCTCTACATTAAACCAATCTTTCTTGACATCTGCCCAGATTGACTCGATCCTTGCAAAAAAAATAGGAGAATCTTCCATATAGACAAGAACAATATCATTTTCTGTTGCCATGTAATCCTCTTTTGTCGATGTTTTTTATATCAGCTTAAATATTTAGTGCCGTGACAACGCCTTGATGAACCGCATCAAATGCCATACCAATATTTTTTGCATCTCCAATTACATTAAATGGGATATTTAGCTTCTCAATTTCAGAAGCCAATTTATTATCAGAAACAGAGCCAGTAGCAATGACAATGGAGTCAGCTTCAATTTCCTCTTCAACACCATCAGCTGTTTCAATAATAATACTATCTCGCTTAATTTCCAATGCCCGGCTTTTTAGCTTAACCTCAATGCCGACTCGTTCCAAATCTTGAAGCATTCCCCATCTTGTGCTTTTACCAAACTCTTTTCCTACTTTATCAAGCATCTCAATAATGGTAATATGTTTTGTTCCTTTTATAGCCATTTGGCGAAGAGTTTCAGGGGATTCTGCATTATTAACAAGTAAGAACTTAATGGCCTCTCCTGATAAAGTCCCTTTTTCAGCAAGAAATAGAGCTGTCTCTACACCCACAGCACCACCACCTACGATTACAACATTCTCACCAGTATACACTCTATTTTGCAAAACGTCCCACGCCTGCACAACATTTGAGGTCTCAACCAGTGTTAAATAGCACAATCCATCGCTGCCAGGTAGATATGCCTGTTCAGTGTAAGTTTTATCCACTCCTTTAATAGGTGGTGTTACAGGAGTTGCACCTGTAGAGAGGATTATGTGATCTGGCTTCTCACGTTTAATAAGCTCAATATCAACAGATGTGTTCATATAAAGAGCAATATTATCTTTTCTAAGTTTTACTTGAGTTGCAAGATTTTGTGCAAACTCAGCAAACTCTTCTCTTCCGGGTGGAGCAGCGGCTAAATAGAGCTGTCCACCAAGTTTTTCAGATTTTTCGTAAAGTTGAACTTTATGCCCTCTATCTGCAAGGGTGATAGCAGCATTCATACCAGCAGCACCACCGCCAATTACCATAACTTTCTTAGGGTTATCACTCTTAACAATTGCCCTTGCCTTTTCATGTCCTGCCATTGGATTACATAGACACTCTACATGCTTAAGTTTAAAAAGGTTATCAAAGCACCCTTGGGCACATGCGATACAATGGATAATCTCCTCTTCTTTTCCAGCTCTTGTCTTTTCAGGAAGATATGGATCTGCAATAAGACTTCGTCCCATTGCCACCATATCGCAAATACCATCTAAAACCATCTCTCTTGCAACCTTAGGATCATTGATTCTGTGGCTTGCTATCACTGGTATATTTACAATCTCCTTAATGCCCCGTGCAAGATAGCCAAATGCCCCACGCGGAACTGACGCTGTAATCTGAGGCACACGAGCTTCATGCCAACCAACATTTATACACAAAGCATCTACACCAGCCTCCTCTTCAAGTGCGGCTGCATACTTTAAAAGCTCTTCTCGGCCTTGACCTTTTTTCATAAAATCATTGCCATTCATACGAACAATTACAGGATAATCTTCTCCTACAGCTTCTCTGATAGCATTCATAACTTCAATGCCAAAACGGATACGATTCTCAAAAGTCCCCCCATACTCATCTATCCTATGGTTAGTTAAAGGAGATAAAAATTCGCTTATAAGATAACCTGTTCCACTTAACACTTCAACTGCATCAAACCCAGCTTTTTTAACTCTAAGTGCTGCATCGGCAAAGTTTTTGATAATTTTTTTAATATCATCTTGATTAAGTT
>JADFXA010000114.1 GCA_015233755.1 Desulfamplus sp.
TTCTAAACGCATGGAGGCAATATGAGCTTTTTCAGAAACATGAGTATTAAAACAAAAATTTTTTCAATTTGTATTGTTTTACTGGGAATTATAGCTATATCAGGCTTGCTATCCGTCAACAGTATGAAAGATATACAGTCAAATCTAACCGATATTTTTAAAGTACGTATGCCAGCAATTGATTTTCTTATTGAAGCTGACCGTGACCTTCAGCAGCTTCTGGTTGCTGAAAGATCCCTTATTTTTGCAACTCCCGATAGCGAAACATATAAAAAACTTATGCAGGAGTACGAGAAGAATTTCGGACAATCTTCAGAGCGGTGGGAAAAATTCAAGGCACTTTCAACATCAGAAGAAAATAAGCCGTTCATAGAGGCTCATGACAATGCCAGGAAAGAGTGGGCTATATCTACACGCATGGTTTTAGATGAGCTGATGAAGAATACAGATGAATCCAAAAAACGTGCCATTGAGCTGACATTGGGTGAGACGAGCAAAAAGTTTGAAATGATGCGGGATCAGATAGACAAACTTACAGACATAACACTTGCAAGCGCCCAGAAAGCAAATGATGAGGCAGATAAAACTTACCATTCTGCCGTAACATTTATAATTTCGATTATATGCTTGGGATTGATTACAGGTGTTATACTCACATGGTTCGTTGTCAGAATGATATTGAATACAGTTAACGCCGCTATTAACAGCCTAAGAGATATTGCCACCGGAGAGGGCGATCTGACCATGCGTTTGGTTGTAACCGGCAAAGATGAAATTGGCGAACTTGCTTCATGGTTCAACACATTTATGGAGAAACTCCAGGAGATCATCCGTCAGATAGCCGTAAACTCAAGAAAAGTTAATGAATCGTCTACAGAACTATCTTCTATTGCGGTTGAACTCTCTTCCGGTGCTGAAACTACAGCAACCAGAGCTACTAATGTTAGTATTGCTACCGAAGGAATGAGTACCAATATCAGTAGTGTTGCTGCTGCAATGGAGCAGTCTTCCACAAATACAAACATGGTTGCCTCTGCGGCTGAAGAGATGAATTCAACAATCAATGAGATAGCTAAAAATGCAGAAAAAGCAAGAAGTGTCTCCTATGATGCTGTAGACAAATCGAAAAGTGCATTTAACAGAATGTCAGATCTTGGTAAAGCTACACATGCCATTGGTAAAGTCACTGAGGCAATCAAAGATATTTCGGAGCAAACCAAACTTCTCTCATTGAATGCAACAATTGAAGCTGCCAGAGCAGGAGAAGCAGGAAAGGGATTTGCTGTTGTAGCCAATGAGATTAAAGAACTCTCGAACCAGACAGCACAGGCAACACTTGATATTAAACAGCAGATAGATAGTGTACAAAATATGACGGAGTTGAGCATCAGGGAGATTGAACAGATATCTAATGTCATCAATGGTGTCAATGATATTGTGTCTGCTATTGCTGCTGCTGTTGAAGAGCAATCTTCTGCAACAAGCGAAATTAGTAACAATATTAATCATGTATCTCAAGGAATACAAGATGTGAATGAAAACATAAGTCAGAGCTCTTCCGTTGCCCAAGAAATTACAAAAGAGATAGTTCAAGTTAATTCAGCTGCAGCTACAATCTCCAATAGCAGTATTAAAATTAAATCAAGTGCGACTAACTTGAATGTTATGGCTAAAGAGTTGAATGCAATTGTAGAAAAATTCAAAGTATGATGGAGTTCATTCCTTAATTTAATACTAATGAATCAAATCATTTTCAAAATTAATGCAGGCATAGAGTGTATGTTTGAAAAATAATATTTGATATTATACGTCTTTAAGGAATATTTTTATTAAAAATGAATAATTATATTATCGTTTAATTGGTGGGATTGGATATATTATGAATAAATTAATTTACATATTATCTATCTTATCTGGTGGTCTTGTCATTCCAATTCAAGTAGCAGTAAACACACTACTCAAAAAACATATTGGCGAGCCGATGCAGGTAACTTTTATTTCTTTTCTTGTAGGGACAATAGCATCATTATTTATATGTATAATTGCTCGGTATCCTTTACCAACCGCCATTGGAATAAGTGGAACATCATGGTGGATGTGGTTAGGTGGACTATGCGGAACATTTTATGTGTGGTCAACAATATTTGCCACACCACATATAGGTGCTGCTCTTGCTATGGCTCTTACGGTTGCGGGTCAAATGATTGCTGCACTTCTTCTGGATCATTATGGAGTATTGGGATTACAAAAATATCCATTATCATTTATACGAGTTACAGGCATTTTATTGGTTGTTGTTGGTGTTGTTTTAATCGCATCTACCAAAAGATATTGAACTGCAACTTCAATTTTACAAATAGGGTATGGCTAACAATATTTTATAGTGTAAAATATTTACATATATCGTAAAGGAAATCACAAGATTGACTCAATTAAATGATAAAAAAGGATATCTTTCTGTAAAAGTACCGCTTCCAAAACTTGATGATGTTGAAGGCGACAGCGTTCCTCCATCGTTGCCAGGAGTTATTGATACTCATATTCATATCTTTCCTGATGTTTTTTTTCGTGCTGTATGGAAATGGTTTGATCGTTACGGCTGGCCAATAAGGTATAAGTTCACGACTAATAAGATTGTAAATTTCCTGTTTTCAAGAGGTATTGACCATTTAGTACTATTTCAATATGCACATAAGCCCGAAGTATCCTCATATCTGAATAATTATATGGTCGAAAAAATTGAAGAGTTTGATAATGTTGAGGAATTAAAAGGGAAAATAACAGGTATGGCAACGGTTTTTCCCGGAGAAAATAATGCTCTTGATATTCTTGAAACAGCCTTCCAAAAAGGACTTAAAGGGGTAAAGCTTCACGCACATGTGCAATGTTTTGATCTTCTATCTCAGGATATGGCAGATATTTACAGCCTTTGTACAAAATATAAATTACCGATGGTAATCCATGCTGGCAGAGAACCAGGAAGCCCTGCATATTCATGTGATCCATATCAGTTATGCGGTGCACATAAGATAGAGGAAGTTATTAAAAGCTATCCAATGTTGAAGTTGTGTGTTCCCCATCTTGGTATGGATGAATTTGACGAATATAAAAATATGATTGAACGATACGATAATCTTTGGCTTGACACAGCAATGGCAATTACTGATTATCTGCCTATGGATAGTACCCCAAAAATTGACCTTATGAGAATTGATAGGATAATGTATGGATCGGATTTTCCCAATATACCCTATGCGTGGGATAGAGAACTAAAGGCTCTTATTGCCTTAAATTTGTCTAATGATAAAATTAAAAAAATATGCCAAGAAAATGCTAAATTTTTTTTCTCCATTAAATCGTAAGCTTTAAGAGATACTTTATTTTGAAAGATGTGCCTCAGTAAATACAAAGAGCGATTTTCCATTTCTGAAAAATCGCTCTTTTAGGAGGATTCAAGGATTTATTATTTATTTACGACAAGTACCAGTTCCTGTGCCATTATGTTTGCCACCAGTTCCATTGTGTGTACCAGCTCCATTGTGGCTACCATCCCCCATACCATTGCCGTGATGGGCTCCACTGTTCATAGCCATTACTGTATCTATATTTATTGTGCTGTTTATCTCTTTTGCCATAGAATAGTTTGCACTCATGAATGCTATAACTACTGCTGCACATACTGCCGTAAACACTTTAACGTTTTTCATTTTGAAATTTCCTTTTTAATTTATAGTTGATTTAAGTTGCTTGAAATCCGTGTTTTTTTAAAATCAGATACTTTTATGATTGTTGTGTTCTGATGAGGTCTCTTTTTCATTTGATTTCACGGTATCGTCCTGCGAACTCATTGCTGGACAATGCATTTTACCCATGCCTTTACCCATTTCACCCATCATGCCCATTCTTTTTCCCCTCATCATATTACCTTTTCCCATAAGCATATTACCGTTTCCCATCATAGCCATACCACCCATGCCGCACTTCATTTGATTACCCATCATTCCATGCTTGCCTGATCCGATAAATCCCATTGGAACATTAATCTCAGGAGCTATCTTTTTTGCTTCAAGTGTCAAATCTATCTCTTTCAATATTACTTGTTTCTGCAATTCAGTCAATTCATTTGAGACAGCTTTTAGTTTTGCCTTATCGGGTGATGTAGTTTCCATAAGAACCTTAATCTCTTCTTGTTTGGCAATTATAGAAGCCCTTGCAGTTGAAGTTTCATCAGTAAATTGTTGATGTAGTTTATTGAGTTTGTTTTTCTGGTCATCCGTAAGTTTTCCCCAATCTTGAATAAATGCTTGACCGTAATTTTGGACAGTTGTCGTATCGTCTTTTTTCTCTTTGTCAGCTCCCTCTAACGCGAACGCTGTCCCTGCGATTGTAATCATTGTTAAAACCACCGCGAATTTACTAAGTACCTGTTTTTTCATGTTGCCTCCTTGATGGATATTATAACCCATCACAATAAATTATTTTTGTTTTACCTCTAATCTGCAATATCCAGATTTATGTTATAAGTACGTTGTTATAAGTACGTTTAATATCCCATAACAGCAACAGCCATGCCATAACATGAAAAAATAGAATTTATTATTATAACACCTTAATTATATGGAGTTTATTAATGATTATAGCTGACACACTATAGCTTACTATCTATATGACTACATAATCACCCGGGTAATAAGTATCCATATGATTATGTATGTGGATACTTATTACCCTGAGAATAAAAGCTTTGTGACTTTTTAAACTTGACCTTGACATATTGATGAAGATCAATACTATAGAAAAATATTAATATATTTCATAATATTAATATTTTGTAATTAATCTTACCAAAATTTAAGGAGACGTTATGAGAAAAGCACTGATCGCATTAGCACTTTGTTGTTTTCTGGTTGTGGGTAGTTCCTTTGTGGCAAAATCATTTGCAGCACAGACAGACCCACCAGCTGTTTCAGAACATGCAGCTCATTCAAAACAAGAAGCATCTACAACACAGGCTCCTGATGACACGAGCAAAAATCTTCAAATGATGCAGGAGCATATTGACAAGATGCGCGCTCAAATGGAGAAAATCAAAGCAACCACCGATCCCCAAGAACGCCAAAAATTGATGGAAGTGTATATGACAACTATGATGGATAGTATGAAAATGCTGAAAAGTCTGCCTGGTTGCAAGATGATGTCTGAGAAAAAAGGCATGATGGGAATGATGTCCAAGGGTGAAAAAATGTCCGAGGGAAAAATGGCTGAAGGTAAGATGGATAATAATAAAAAAACTATGTCTGAAGGAAAAGGTACGATGGGTGGTATGATGTCTGGGGGACATGGAATGATGGGTATGGAAGATATGATGAAGTGTCATAAAATGATGGAAAAAAAGAGTGCAATGATGCAAAGTATGGTTGAAGGCCTCATTGAATCTTCGCAAATAATGTTACAGATGAAGAAATAATATTTCCAATGACAAGGGATATGGTTACGTATCATATCCCTAATTATTAAAAAGGAGGGAATGCCATGCAAAAAAAATATTTGATCATCAGCATCTATTTTCTTTTAATCTGGTCTGCTTCAACATTTCCAATTGCAATTGCTCAAAATGCGCATTCACAGCATGAAGTTCATTCTGACGCTACAGCAGAAAAATCTTTTAAGGCAGAGCTCTCTGTTCCTGATGGAATAAAACAGGAAGAACCTTTTAAGATAAAAATTTTCATCAAAGATGATAAAGGAGAGACTGTTTCTGATTTCGATATGTTTCAGGAAAAACTGATGCATCTTATTCTGGTCAGCAATGATCTTCTTTTTTTCAGCCATCTTCACCCTGAGTATCAGGGAAACGGCTATTTTTTGACAGATGCAACTTTGCCATCTGCAGGAGGCTACACTTTATTTTGTGATTATAAACCTTCAGGAGATAAAGAACAGCTTTCCGTGCTGCAACTCGGAATAAAAGGTGAAGCAAAACCATCAAATAGTACGGATATAATAACAAGAGAAAAACTTATTGACGATATTAAGGTGAGTTTGAGCTTCTCGCCTGAGACAGTAAAAGCTAATAAAGAGACAAATATTATATTTGATTTAAAGCAGGCTCTTGATAACACCTCTGTAAAAGGATTGAAGCCATATCTTGGAGAAAAAGGACATCTGGTAATAATCAAAAAATCGCCAGTATTTACAAGCAAAAGCTATATTCATGCCCATGCAATGAAAGGAGGAGAAGATTCAAAAATAGAATTTATGACATCTTTTCCTGAGCCTGGTTTGTACAAAATGTGGTGTCAGTTTGATAATAAAGGTAAGATTATGGTTGCTGATTTCTGGATTACCGTTAAACATTAAGGATAGATATTTATGAACTCAAATAGCAAACATTGGGATGATATTTTTTCTAAAACGGAAGATGAAAAGATGGGATGGTATGAAAAAGATACCTCTCAAACTTTTAATTTATTGCAGAAAATTCCTGATTGGGAAAAAGCTACGGTTTTTATCCCTGGTGCTGGAACATCTATTCTCATAGATGAGCTTCTTTCCAAAGGGCTTAAGCTCATTCTTAATGACATTAGCAGCGAAGCATTAAATAAGGTAAAGAATAGGTTGCAAGGACAATATGAAAAAATTGATTGGCTTTGCCATGATATTGCTCAACCCATCAAAGAGTCTATACCTAAAGTTGATATATGGATAGACAGGGCTGTTTTGCATTTTCTAACCAAGGAAGAGGATATTAAAGGGTATTTTGATAACTTAAAATCACTACTTAAATCCGGTGGTCATGCCATATTTGCAGAATTTTCAATTACAGGGGCTACTAAATGTGCTGGTTTGACTGTTCATAGGTACTCTGTAGATGAATTGGTTCAAAATCTTGGACAATCTTTTAAATTGGTGTCAGATTTTGAGTATACATACATAAATCCTTTTGGTGTTCAAAGACCATATATCTACGCTCTCTTAAAAAGAGAGCAATATTAGTGAAACACCGAAAAGCAATCTTAGATAAAGATACATTGTAAAGATCAATATATGGATTAAA
>JADFXA010000115.1 GCA_015233755.1 Desulfamplus sp.
TCCATCATACCTTCATCATGTAGTGGTTGTAAGTTTGGGTGAATGTCAAAATAGTTGTCGCCTGAGCCTTAAAAAAAGATGATCTTTTTGCTGCCCCTTTTTTCATAATGATCAGCAATAACCGTGCGATTTCTGCCTTTAGCTTTGGCTTGATATAAGGCGTTATCCGCTTGTTTTACGAATCCTTGAATATCGTCTGATGGGTGCAGTTCGTATATGCCTAAACTCAGTGTTAGTAGAACAGATGCACCTTCGATGACAAATGAATGTGAACTGAATTGCTGCCGGATACGTTTAGCTACTATCAATCCGTCTTTCACAGTTGTATTTGTCAGAATTATAGCAAACTCTTTTTCTTCTGGTGAAACAGGCTTTTTGAGGATGTTTTGGAGGAAAAAATAGTTCTTCACGCCACTGTATTAAGAATATTTCCTGGCAGATCAGGATCACTGTTTTTGGGCTTGATTCTATTTTTATGTTGCTCTTTTTTTCTTTTTGCGATTCTATTTTGCTCTTCTCTCTTTTTCTCCCTTGCATCAACATTGACCTTTCCAGATGTGTCTGAAGAGAGAACTGTAGTCTGTTCAACATTTTCTCTTACGAGTTGTTGTGTCTGGAGATGTCCTGGGTCTGGTTGAATAGGTTTAAGATTATGAGTTGCATCATGTGCAAGGTTAGATTGCTGGATTACATGGGCATGAGCTGCTGGTATTGTTGTCATGTTCTACCCCTTAATATGTTTTAACTATATAAGTTTGATGTAGCTTTTTATATCTATCCTGTTTTGAAATTTACGAAAATAATCTTACTAAATTTTACATCAGGTAAAGCCTGATTTAAAGCATTTTTAACAATCTCAAGAAGTTCGCTCTCTGTCAACTTATCTCCTTTATCTGATTTAAGGGCATTGCTAATTGCGTCATAGATCACGCCTCTGTAGTAAGGCAATTTGTTGCTTATAGCATCAAAATCTGATGAATGTGAATATTCAATTGAAACATCTAAAGAGATATATGTAATACCATCATTTCTTTGCGGCGTAAAAATAACAAAATTTTCAATATTAAGAGTTCCTGGAGTCAACTCTTGAGCCTCCTTTATATTCATCTCAGGAGCTTCATTTTCAACAGGCACATTCTCTTCAACTTGAACCTTTGGCTTTGGTTGAGATGGGTGGAGAAGTTCATCTACCTTCTTTTTAAAAAACATGAAATATAGACCAGCTACAGAACCAGCGATAAGGGTTAAAATTAACAATATTATGATAATAATCTTAAGAAGAGATCTTTTTTTCTTAGGTTTATCCTCTGCAATCTCCATAAGATCAGAAAGCTGCCTAACCGTGCCATCAGCAAGAGTTTTTTTAGGCTCATCTGATTCTTCAAGAACAACTTGTGCATTATCATCTTCAGGAAGACCGCTTGCAATATTCTGGACAGAGACAGAATTCCTTTTAAGGTCTTCGTCCATCTCCATATCTGCCAAAATATCTTCATCTTCTTCATCTGAGCCAGCAAGAAGAGCATCAATATCATCTTGAGATATAATGTTTCTTACATTATCATCGCCGCCGCCAGCAGCAGCTTGCCGCCCTTGAGTTGCTTCATCACTATCATTAATATTTTGACTGCCATCAGATGCCAGCTCATCACTATCTTTTAGAAATCCATCAATATCATCTTGAGAAATTTCATTAAGCAGATCGTCCATATCTGCTGTGTCAGTACTATTAAGCAGATTATCCAAATCATTGCTTGCGATATCATCAACATCAAAATCTTGGTCATCTTCTGAAAGATTTACTTTAAAATCATCAGCTGACGGTGGTTTTTTTCGAGCTTTTAATATCTCACCATCATCTGTATCATCAAGGTTTTGGCTTAATAGATTATCAATTGTCTCTTGAGTTATAAGACAATTTTGAATATCCCACGCTTCAGATGGATCAATAATCTCTTCATCAGATATAGAGTTTTTTTCTGTAATATCTTCTTCTATGGCTGATGACGCAATACTACTATCAAGTTCATCAAGTCCAAGCGAGTCTAAATTCAAATCTGACGATAAGCCAGACTCTAAATCTGGCATATCGTCAGTAGCCATGAGTTTATCAATATCATCTTGAGAGATAAGATCAAACGCCCCAGAATCTTCCTCTTTTACCTCGCTATTATCTTTAATAATAGCAGTATCAGATTGATCAGAAGATTGTGAATTTAGCATTCTGTCAATATCATCTTGAGAGAGCTCTCCAAGATCGTCATCTTCATCATCATCTTCTTTTTCTTCTTCAAGTGCTGACTCTTCAAATAAGGCTTTATCATCAATTTCAGAAGATGGTGTTGAATTTTTATCAGGTTCGTCAGAAACTAATGTTGCATTTAAAAGTCGATCAATATCGTCCTGAGATAATTCTCCTGCAATATCATTAATAATGTCATCTTCTTTATTAACAATACTCTCTTCAGCTTTTTCAAGTGGTTGGGCATTGAGGAGTTTATCGATATCGTCCTGAGATAATTCTCCTGGCATATCATTAATAGCGTCATCTTCGCTATTAATGATACTCTCTTCAGCTTCTTCAAGTGATTGAGCGTTGAGGAGTTTATCAATATCTTCCTGAGAGAACAGGACCTCGTCATCAGAAGGGGACATTTGAGAACCTTTTTTGGATCAACATTAAACAATATAAATAGTTTTTATGGGATTAATTTTCAAAGTAAACTTTATGGAATCAATCTTTGAAATGTTCTTTAAGTTTTGATTTTAGTTTATTTAAAATAGTAGTGTGAATTTGACATATTCTTGATTCAGTAAGATTTAGAACTTCTCCTATCTCTTTTAAGGTTAGCTCTTCATAATAGTAGAGGGATACAACTAACCGCTCTTTCTCGTTGAGTTTACTTATAGCATCAGCAAGCAAAGATTTTATCTGAGCTCTATCAAACTCCTCAAAAGGAGTATCTTTAACTTTTAAACTTGATAGAAACCTTGTTTCAGATGATGTCTCATTGTTTTTTGTCTTTAGGAATGTATCCATACTAAGTATTGTCGCACCATGAATCTGGGTGAGAATATCGTTATACTCATCTATGGTTACGCCTAATTCTGCGGCAATCTCCTCGTCAGAAGGAGTTACCCCCTTAATCTCCTCAAGATTTTTAGTGGCAGCAGCAAGGTCTTGAATTTTTTTGCGAATTGAACGTGAGTATCTATCCATGCTTCTAAGTTCATCAAGGATTGCCCCTCTGATCCTATATTGAGCATATGTTTTTAAGGTTACATGCTTCTCTGGATCAAACTTATCTACAGCATCAATAAGACCTAATGAACCAGCACTTATAAGTTCATCAAAAAGAACACTTGAAGGAAGTCTGCGGGCAAATCCTGATGCAATTTGTTTGACTAAAAAAGCATATTCAACGATTCTTGCTTCACGCCATGAAGGGTCTTTAAGAGCATTTTGTTTCAATTCACTGCTTCCATTTTTTTAATTCACTGCGTCTAAAATTCTTTTCATAAAAAATTTGATATTCCCATCTGAAGATGCTCTGATTGGTGAATCTGCTATTTTACGGGCAATCTCTTTAATTGCCATAGCAGAAGCAGAGTCAGGTGCATAATCCATAACAGTGCTTCTGTTTAAAACAGCTTTTTGAAGTTTTGGGTCAGATGGAATATTGCCAAGATATTCCAAAACAACATTTTTAAGAAAACGACCAATTGCATTATCAAGAGTTGCATAAACAGATTTTGCATCTTTTTTTGAATCTACCACATTGACCAATAGTTTAAAATACTTTGTTCCATATTCCTGAGACATAACTTTCATCAAGGCATAAGCATCTGTAATAGAGGTTGGTTCCCGCGTTGCAATAACAATACACTCATCAGCAGCGGAGTTAAAATATAAAACATTGGAAGATATTCCAGCACCAGTGTCAAGTAGGATAATATCTGCCATATTTTCAAGGGTTTCAAACTCTGTGAGAAGATTTAGTTTTTCTCCGTTTGTTAATTGAGTGAGATTGGCAAAACCTGAGCCGCCAGCAATTATATGGACACCATGTTTAGTTGTTACCATAACTTCATGTAGAGTTCTCTCTCCATTTATGACATGGCTTATATTATATTTGGGGCGAAGATTGAATATAATATCAATATTTGCAAGCCCGACATCTGCATCAACAATAACGACTCTTTTTCCAAGTGCATTTAATGCAATAGCAAGGTTTCCAACCATATTTGTTTTACCCACCCCACCTTTGCCACTGGTAACAGATATGACTCTTGGAACTCTCCGACTGCTGCCTGCAAGAACAGAAGGTGAGATTCTTGATAAAGAATCTGTCTTAACAATATTTCTTAATCCACTTGCCTGATCCACTTTATTATCTCCTATATATCGCTCTCTTCTGCCCTATTCTTAATCTGATTGCCCCTTTATTGCTCTTGTAAAACAGAGATAATTTTGCATTACCATCTACGCTTCACTACGATGTTCCACTTTGTTCTGATCCTAACATTATACTTAAAAGGTCTCTTGTATCTGGAATAATCAAATCTTCTGGCACTCGCTGTCCATTAGTAATGATAGATACTGGAAGCTGTAAATCACTTATCTGATCAAATATTTTTCCACATCTCTTAGTTTCATCAATTTTTGTAAATACATAAGTTTCAGGATTTAATTTAGAAAAAGAGTTGACAGCCTCTCTCATATCTAAGAAACCCGTTGTTACACTCAAAACTAAGTGGACAGAGATTTTATAATCTCCTTTAGTAACATCAGAGAACTCTTTCATTCTTGCACTATCTGAATGGCTATGACCAGCAGTGTCAATAAGAACTACATCCATGCTACTCATCTTTTTTAAGGCACGAATGAAATCCTCTTGGTTAAATGCAGCAATACACAAAAGCCCCATTATAGAGGCATAAGCCTTGAGCTGTTCAAAAGCTCCTATACGATAATTATCAATTGAGATTAGCCCAACACGTTTTTTTCTCTTTATGCTTAAATCTGCTGCAAGTTTTGCAATTGTTGTGGTTTTGCCAACACCTGTAGGTCCAACAAAAGCAGCAATATGAGGCATACCAGAGTCAATTGGTCTTGCAAAAATATCTCTTGTGTGAATATCTTTCATGCACTCTTTAATTACATGCTTCTTTAGTGGTTGAACAATTCCTCTGTGTCTTGCAATATCACTCTCCATAGCAATTGATGCGCGCTGTAAAACAAGATGTGCTCGTTTCTCTGAGATTCCTGCTCTAAGAAGAGATGCTAAAATACCAGCAGACTCTGTGTGGTTAGAGAGAATAGATTCCATTCCACTTCCAAAACCAACAAGTGATATTAAATCTTTAATATTGCTCAATTCATCAATTATAGCAGCATCAGATAAAGAGGTTTCATTAAAGTTAGGTGAAGAGTCAAAATTTGATTGATCAGAAAAAGGGTCAAGATTAGAGATTGAAGATGCATTATCATTCAATATTTCATCAGAATTTGCAGCTCTACGTGATAGTTGCTCACTTATTTTTGCAAATTTTGAGAGTTGGTCAATGCTGTTTGTAGGTGTTTGAGCAACTTTTGGAGCTGCTTCAACTTCAAACATATCTTGCGAATATGGGTCTCTTGGACTTTTAGGAACCCTTCTTGTAGCAAGAATTAAGGCATCAGCTCCAAGTTCTTCCTTTATATCTGCAAGAGCCTTTTGAATACTACGGGCTTTATAAATCTTGCTATTAGTGTTCATTTGTTAATGGTCACCTTTCCGCCTGCCTGAAGGTTGATGTCATCTACAATCTCAGCATGAGATACTACAAACACTGAGGGCAGGGCGTGTTCAATTAGTTTTCTGAAATGGCGGCGTAATGCAGGGGAACACATGACCACCGGCTGAACATCCATTGCAATTTGCTTTTCAACCTCACTACTTAGAGATTGGATAATTTGGTCTACTATCTGAGGTTCAATTGCAAGATATGAACCATGTTCAGTATGTTTAATATTTTTGGTGAGCATCTCTTCAAGAGCTCTGTCAATAGTTATCACTTGAAGCACTTTATTTGGCTGAATATATGGAGCAAGCATGCCCTTTGCTATTCTTTGCCTTACATATTCAGTCAAAAGGTCAGGGTCTTTGCCCATTGGAGCGTAGTCAGCAAGAGTTTCGACAATTGTTAGTAAATCTCGGATTGAGATTCTTTCACGTAAAAGATTTTGGAGAACTTTTTGGACCATTCCAAGAGTCATAAGATTTGGAATCAGCTCTTCAACAGCTTTTGGGTTTGATTTTGAGAGATTATCCATAAGATGTTGAACCTCCTGACGTCCAAGAAGATCATAAGCATTTTTACGGACAACTTCTGTAAGGTGGGTTGCCATAACCGTTGAATTATCAACAACTGTATAACCTGCAAACTTTGCCTCATCTTCTCTATCTTTGGGAATCCAAAGAGCTGGTAGGTGAAACGCTGGCTCTGTGGTTGGGATGCCGTCAATTGCCCCTGCAACACCACCGGGATCCATTGCAAGTAGATGGTTTATCATCAATTCACTTCCAGCAGCTTCAACTCCTTTAATCAAAACACGATATTGTGCAGCACTTAGCTGTAAATTATCCCTAATATGAATTGGTGGAATAATAATACCCATTTCTGTTGCAAATTGTCTTCTAATTGCCCTGATTCTGCCAAGCAGCATTCCATCTTGCTGTTTATCAACTAATGGAATCAAGCCATATCCAACTTCAAGTTCAATGGTATCAACATTAAGAAGATGCTCAACCTCTTCAGGAGAGCCGCTCTCTTCAGGAGTTTCTGCCTGTGAGGTGGCAGCATCAGCCTCCTCATCTTCAGTTTTCTTTGACTCTTTAAGAAAATACCAAGTTCCTGTAGCCATGACAACGGCAAGACCCATGAATGGGATTCCGGGTAACCCTGGAATAAGACCCATGCAGAAGATAATAAAAGATCCAATATAAACAGGTGTTGAACTGGAGAGCAGATGTCCGACA
>JADFXA010000116.1 GCA_015233755.1 Desulfamplus sp.
AAGACCGCATGGTATTGTCGAACAGAGTATAGAATACTGTTTAGGGGGAATAATATTAATGAATAACATTGCTGAAATTAACGAGAACAACAACATGAACACTGAAGAGATTGAAACTGCCGAAGAAGTAAAAAAAAGCCGCAAATCAGAACCTGTATTAACAGGTGAAGAGACAATGGACGAATTGATGGGTATTTATGAGGAAAGCTTTAAACGCTTTGAAGAAGGACAAGTAGTAACAGGAACTATTATTGCTGTTGATAGGGATCATGTACTTGTCGATGTTGGCTACAAATCTGAAGGGCAGATCGCAATTCATGAATTCAGGGACGAGCAAGGCAATGTAAATGTCAACCTTGATGATAAGGTTGAAGTTATGGTTGAATCATGGGACGAAGAAGAAGAGACAGTTATACTTTCAAAAGAGAAGGCCGCAAAAGTTAAAGTTTGGGATTCAATCAAAGATATTTATGAGTCAGACGGCACTATTGAAGGTGTAATTATAAGTCGTGTAAAAGGTGGTTTCTCAGTTGATATTGGACTTCCAGCCTTTTTACCAGGATCTCAGGCAGATTTACGACCTATCAGAAACATGGATGAAATGGTAGGGCAAACCTACATATTTAAAATTCTTAAATACAACAGAAAAAGAAGCAATATTGTTCTGTCTCGGCGTATTATTCTTGAAAATCAGCGTGAACAAGCAAGGACAGAGACTCTTGACTCCATTGAAACAGATAAGGTGATGATTGGTATTGTTAAAAACATTACTGAGTATGGAGTATTTGTCGATCTTGGCGGAGTTGATGGACTTCTACATATTACAGATATTTCATGGGGTAGAGTTAAACATCCTTCAGAACTTTTCTCTGTGGGTGATAAGATTAAGGTTAAAATACTTTCGTTTGATTTTGAAAAAGAGCGTGTATCACTTGGTATGAAACAGCTTACTCCAGATCCTTGGACAACTGCTCAAACAAAATATCCTGTAGGCTCAAAGGTAAAGGGCAAAGTTGTCAGCCTAACTGATTATGGTGCCTTTGTAGAGCTTGAAGAGGGCGTTGAAGGTCTTATTCATGTATCGGAAATGTCATGGACAAGAAAGGTTCGTCATCCATCCAAGATGGTATCTGTTGGTGAAGAGATTGAGGCAGTTGTATTAGATCTTAAGCCTGATAACCGTAGAATCTCACTTGGTATTAAACAGACTATGGAAAATCCATGGGAAGTTATAAGCGAAAAATATCCTGTTGGAACAGTAATTGAAGGAAAAATAAAGAACATAACTGACTTTGGTCTCTTTATTGGAATTGATGATGATATAGATGGTCTTGTTCATATCTCTGACATCTCATGGACAAAGAGGATCAAACATCCTTCTGAAATATACAAAAAGAATGATATAATTCAAGCTGTTGTCCTTGACATTGATAAAGCCAGCGAGCGTTTCTCTCTTGGAATTAAACAGACACAGCCTGATCCATGGGTAACAGTTGGCGACCGTTATAGAGTTGGAACAGAGATCTCAGGGCTTATCACTAATGTTACAGATTTCGGCGTATTTGTTGAACTTGAAGAGGGTATTGAAGGGTTGGTTCATGTATCTGAAATAAGCAAAGAGAAAATCAAAACTCCTGTAGATCAGTTCAAACCTGGGGATCATATTACAGCAAGAGTTATGAATATCAACAGCGACGAAAGGCGTATCGGACTATCTATAAAAAGGCTTGAGGTTGAAGAAGAGCAGGAGAATGTTCAAGATTTAGTTAAAAATGCAAAACCTGCAACTTCATCATTTGGTGAACTTCTAAGAGATAATCTTCAAGAAGCTGCAAAGTCGTAAAGATAAATAATATAAAATTATGTTTCTATAAATTGTGAAGCCGGATATAGAGAATATTCTCAATCCGGCTTTATATTTTGATTGATTACACATTGCCCCGCTGGAGTAATAGTTGAGCTAATTACAAAGAGGTATTGATTTATGTTTTCACGAAGACATCCATTTCTTTTTTTTACAATGATTATGTCTGCTATAGCTGCATCATTCATGATTTTTTTTATTGTTATAGTTATAGCCAGTTCTGCTTTAATAAAATCAGATTTCACAGCCAGCAGATTAAACAATGATGCTAATATTGGTGTAATTGAGATAATAGGGCCAATTGTCTCTTCAAAAGAGGTTATTGAGAATATAAAAAATTTTAGGGATAAAAGCTCCATCAAGGCTATTGTTGTGCGAATTGACTCACCTGGCGGGGGAGTTGGACCTTCTCAAGAGATATATAAAGAGATATTCAAAACCAGAAAGATAAAAAAAGTTATTGCCTCAATGGGATCTGTAGCAGCATCAGGTGGATACTATGCAGCCGCGTCTTGTGATGGTATTGTTGCAAACCCCGGCACAATTACAGGTAGTATTGGTGTAATAATGGAGTATGCAAATTTTCAGCAGATTGTTGAGAAAATAGGACTCTCTCCTATTGTGATAAAGAGTGGAGAGTATAAAGATATTGGTTCTCCTATGAGAGATATAAAGGAGAATGAACGCAAATTGCTTCAAAATGTTGTAAATGAAATTCACGGTCAATTTGTAAGAGATGCTGCTAAAGGGAGAAATATTGCGGTAGAGACCATGACAAAACTTGCAGATGGTCGAATATACACTGGTGAGTCAGCTCTATCTTTGAAACTTGTTGACAGACTTGGCAACCTTGATGACGCAGTTGAGTGGGCAGGAGAGCTTGCTGGAGTTAAGGGAAAGCTGAAAATAGCCTATCCAGAAGAGGATAAAAGTGAATTTCTAAAAAAGTTAGTTACATCTTTATTCAAAGACGCTAACATCTCCAGCACCATATCGGATTATTTCAGGTATGTCATCAATTAATGAAATAACGCTTGAAGCGACATTGGGCACAGGTCCGCCATCGATTACGGCATCAAGCAGAGAACCAAAATGATCATGTATAAGGGAGGGATCACTGAATATGCTCTCCTTTATATTACTATCGGAACTGTTTTTATTACTATTATTTCTCTTATCACTTGCGCTTGTAGATAGAATTGGGTGTCCTAACTCTTTTGCAATTGCAAGGACAATATTATTGTTCGGAACTCTTATGCCAGCCGTTTTGCGTTTAGTCAGCATTATTTTGGGCACCATTTTTGAACCAGGAAGTATTAAAGTAAATGGTCCGGGAAGCACTCTTTTCATATTGCGATATGAAAAATTTGAGACTTTTGCATATTCACTGATATGCGTAAGATCAGAGCATATAAAACTAAAAGGTTCGCTCTTATCTCGATTTTTCAGCTGATATACACGTTCTATAGCTTTTTTATTCATAATATCGCAACCGATTCCATAAAAGGTATCTGTTGGGTAAGCAATAACCCCACCTTCTTGTAGTAACTCAACTACTTTCGAGATAAGGCGGGGTTGTGGATTGTCAGGATTGACTTTTAAGAGCATAGTTTTATATCCAAATTCAAATCTATTAATTTTTTACAATATATTAATTACTCAATTAATATACAATTAAATCAAAACAAAATCAACTTTCATATCAATTTGTAAGAGTGTAAATTTATCACATTGCTCCTAAAAATCTGGAATCTTATTAAACAGAACATGATAGATAAAAATCGCCATTCCTACACATATCGCGCTATCTGCTATATTAAAGGCAGGCCAATGATAATAGCCAATATAGAAATCTAAAAAATCTACAACCTTTCCGTAACGAAAACGATCAATCAGATTTCCAACAGCTCCTCCAAAGATAGCTGCCAAACCTAATGAAAAAAATGGATACCTATCTACTGATTTTATGTAAAACCATAAAAGGGCGATAGCTACTACTGAAGATACAAAAAGGAAGAAAAATTTTCTTACTAATGGAGAGTGATTAGCGAAAAGCCCAAAAGCACCTCCTGGGTTTAAGACATGTGTAATATTAAAAAAAGAGGTTATAGATATTGTTTCATGCAGCATTAAAATGTTTGTAATAATATATTTTGTCAACTGATCAAATATAATAACATTTCCACTTACCAATAAAAGCCTTATAGCTGCAACTTTCTGATTTAATTTCAATTTTTCACCTGTTTTTAACACTTACCTTCCATTATACTTCCAGCACTACTTATCTCAATATATGATGCCCCATGTTTTGCTCCAAAATGTCCCGCAAGAACTGTAATAAGAGCTTCTGGAGAAAACTGTTTTCTCTTTACGAGACCAGCAATAGATTTACGCAAAAGTTCTGAAGAGTCATTTTCTGCGTTAACATAATCAGCTTGCACTCCATAAGATAACGCAAGTTCCCGCATTACACGTTTATCATAAAGTTGAGCATAAATAGGATTATCCCCTCTGTAAGCAGCAATAGCCCTAATAGTATCTCCTGACATTGAGTCTGCTATAATTGCACGGGTGTTGAGCCGCATCGAAGCTTTTACAGCAGCTTTTGCAAGATAGGCAACAACTTTATTGTGATGCATATATGGAACATCAAGAAATGTTTCTCTTCCAGATTCAGCTTCAGCAGCAATTTTGGCCATAATCTTAACAGACTCTACAGGGTAGCTGCCATTTGCTGTCTCCCCTGACAACATCAAGGCATCGGCAAAATCAAAGCAGGCATTGGCTACATCAGATACTTCTGCTCTTGTAGGCCTTGGAGATTTAATCATCGAGTGGAGCATCTGTGTAGCAACTATCACAGGTTTTCGTTTTTCAATACATGTTCTAATTATTTTTTTTTGAACTAACGGAATTTTTTCGGCTGGAATCTCAACAGCAAGATCTCCTCGCGCAATCATTATTCCATATACACAATCTAAAATCTGCTCAATGTTTTCAACCCCTTCGCTATTTTCAATCTTTGCAATTATTTTTACTCTGCTATTTTTCCTATCAAGAATCTCTTGAACAGCGAGTACATCATCGCGATTCCTTACAAAGGAGTGGGCAATAAAATCAATGTCTTGATCCGCTGCAAATTCAATGAACCCTTTATCCTTTTCGCTTAAAGCTGGCAAAGTTACATGGACAGATGGAATATTTACACTCTTTCTACCATAAATTATGCCATTATTTTCTACACGGCAGATTAAATAATTTTCAGATTTGTAACTGCTATGTTGTTCTTTGAGCTCATCTGTCTGAGGGCTATTTTTTGATGTAACAGTTAGGGCAAGTGAACCATCATCAATCAAAATAGAGCTACCTACTGGTACATCTCTTGCAAAATCAGGATATGAAACATAAATAAGGTTATTTTCAGGAGAAGCATTTTCCAAAGCATTGTTAAAATTAGACAACCCTTTGATATATATAGTATCTCCATAATTTACTTTAATTGGATTCTCCATTGGACAAGTTCTGATTTCAGGACCTTTTGTGTCAATAAGAATAGCGATTTTGTCAGATACTTTTCTAATATTTTCAATAACTTTTAGAGCTTCTCCATGTGTTTGATGAGCTGTGTTAAGCCGAATAACATCCATTCCTGCATCATGGAGTTGTTTTAAAAATTCTGGCTCACAATTTTTATCAGATATTGTGGCAACGATTTTTGTCTTTTTTATCATCTTAAATAATGCTCCATTGCTATGGATGTTGATATTAGAGTTCCTACAAAACGTTAATTTTTACCTTTAATTTACTGGGTAATAAATGGTTTTGACAAGAAGTTAGTTTATATGATGGGAAATTCTATTTTTGAAAATTATTTGTGCAGATTCTTATTATCATCTCCTCAAGAATAATAAAAGGGTCTCCATCTGACGAAGATTTAAACTTATAGTCCATTTCGCTTAATTCTGCCATGATATTAGCAAGTTCACTTAACTTGAATTTATCTGAGCGTAAGAATGTTTGAAAAATAGGATATGTATTTTTAGGGTTTGAAGCAATAGCCAGATCTGTTGTCTTACCTTTGTTAGCACCACTTTTTTTGTCAGGTTCATCTTTTTTTTTTCGTTTACTTGCTTTAGTTGGCTTAAAGCTAAGCTCTTCGTCATCTGACTCAGATTCATAGTCATCATCTAAATTGCTCTCCAACTTATCTTGGGTCTCTCTACTTTTTAGCTCTTCTCCCCATTTAGCAATTATTTTATCAAGCTCTTCATCTGCTTTTGTTATAAAAGGCATAGTATTGGCAGTAAAGTGTTGATAGTTCTGATTTCCCTGACGCCAACAAGAGTTTCCTTTCTGCATCTCAGTTTCAACGAAAATTTTTACAACAAAGATTCTACGTATCTGGTTGACAATTGCGGCAAGTAGTTGAAGTGGATGGAATCCGTTATCACAAAGCGATTTATAGTAAAAGATCGATAACTCTAAATTTTTTTGTGCAACAGCATTTGTAAGCTCAAATATAGGGTCTTTTCTGCTTCGCTTCACAACTTTATAGACATCTTCTACTGTTATTGTATTTTTGTTGCCTATAAACGAAGTAAGCCTTTCAAGGTTGTCGTTAAGTGCTGCGGGATCAAATCCTGTCATCTCAACAAGAGCTTGAAACGCATCTCCATCAATACCTTTTCCTGCCTTGTCAAGAACCATTTTCATTGTGAGGCGTAAGAGTTCAGTTTGCTCCTCTTTATCTGTCTTACCACTTCCTTGGGCAACAGAGCAGTCAATAGCAATGCCTGATGTTTTAATCGTATTGAACAGATTGCGTCTTTTATCAGCATTTAGAGCTGTTATAACAAGGTAGTTATTCTCAGGAAATCCTCTTTCAATCAAATTTTTCAAATTTTCAAGGTCATGGTTGAGAAAACCTTGTGATGGAGAAGTGCCAGGAGCGTTAAATAGAGGGGCATTTTTTATAGCAATAACCCGCCTCTCTTGAAAAAATGAATATGTGCATATACGCTCAATTATCACAGGTATAGAAGCCTCTTCACCTTCAAGAAGTTCATACCCTAACTCCCTAAGATTGCTGGGTAACAAAAAGGATATTACACTATCAAAGACCCTTCTGCATAAAAAA
>JADFXA010000117.1 GCA_015233755.1 Desulfamplus sp.
AAATTAATTGAGAAACGCTAAAGTTCTTCTTGTCTTGCTTTTAACAATAAAGTGTCAGTCAACATCTCTAATCTCCTCAGGCTATTTATATATCAATAAATTGGTCAAAAGTATATTTGACCGTATTCTACAATAGACCAATCTCCCAATTCCACAAACCGGGACGTTGTTTCATGTTGAAATTGTTAGAAATTGGCTCATCAATATATAATAGCAACCTATATCCTGCCTCTTTAAGTAATTCTCTATTATGTGAGAGATCAAGTTGCCAATTGGGGAAAACCCAGAAATTGTTATCTTTCTTCATAACCCATGAACCTTCTCCTCTTGGGCTTACAAAAAGTTGATTTGGAACTATTTCGTCAGCTACGATTCTTGATATGGCAAGTGGAAAATTGCCTTTGACAATAATGCCAAGCGGTAGAGGCGATTTTGCAGGCAGAGATAAGAAATCGTCTCTGCCAAGCTCAGGCGTTACAAATACTCCTGAAAATCCAGATTTTTTTAGAAACTCTATATAAGCAACATTCCCAACATTACAAAATGGACCTGCCCATAAATTAAGGTTATTTAAGTTATTTCTAATTTGACGTTTATTTAAAGTATTATCTTGTTTAGAATCAGATGGCGCCTGATTAATTTCATTAGATTTCTGAGAAAGAAAAAATCTATCAAAACAAGATATTTGCCAAGGCATATTTAAAACAAAGTTTTTAGCACCTGCCAATAGAACTGTTTGCACTGTTTCATAAAAGCTGTTCTCGTTAGATGACCATACAACTGGTGGAAGAAACCACCAAATTTCTTTAAGTTTTTTAGGGGAACATCTTTTGATTGAATTTGCAGAGAGCCACACTGCGCCGTTTGTAGATGAGTTACCAATTTTTTTTATCTTTGATTCATCTCCGTGGCCATAAAGAAATAGATCAGAACATTTTGATCTGTTTTTAGAAATGGTAGTTCCAAAATTTATTCTATCTATTTCATTTTTTCCTAAATAGCAGACTGAAGAATCTTGCTTATCAAAGCTAACATTAATCTCCTGTGGTCTAACATCAGGTGAACTATATTTATCAAACTCAGTTTCAAGCTCATTAATAAGCTGCCAAACCTCTTTTTCACGTCTATCCACAATAAATACAGGAGTTCCTTTTTTGAAACCAACTTTTATATCGTTTTTATATCTATCTTTTTTATCATCTTTTACTACATTATCGCTATTATTGGATTTTAGATCGATTTTTTTGTTATGTGTAAGTTTATTGCTTTTATTTTGCTGAAGGATAAATCGTCCTTGTTTAGGAACTGACATTCTAACTCTTTGTATTGTATGAAAATTATCATCCTCATATCCTATCCTTATAAGATCATCTTTTAATAAAATTTCTCTTGTTATAAAATTAGGAACATCAGACTTTAAATTTTCTCCTCCATATCTTATTCTTCCCGCAAAAAGCCCAGAACCAGTCTCGATATTCTTTTCTTTTTTAAGTGGATTAATCGGATTTTGTGTCAAAAGATTATAATGAGTTGCTGGTCTTCCAAGTGCATATTCAAGAAATGAAATAGCAATCTTTTTTTGTGCGGGATCATCTCCATAATCTCTTAACATCTTGTATGCTTTTACTGTGTAAAAAACATAATGGGGACTTTTTTTTCTACCCTCTATTTTCCATGTTGTTACACCATTAATAGTTTTTAGAATTTTGACAAGAACATCAGCTGAAAAATCAAGACATGAGAAGAATCTCTGCTCTGTCAGCAGAGATTGCATTCTATCTTGCTCTTGAGAGTTTTGATTTTTTTTAGGTTCTTGGAAATTTTTTAGTTTTGAAGATAATTGAATATCTTGTTTAAATTCTTGTGGTTGTCTATAGAGTCTCCTGCATGGCTGAACACATCTTCCTCTAAGCCCACTTCTTCCACCAAACCAACTGCTCCAGTAGCATCTTCCTGATACAGCGTAGCAAAGCGCACCGTGAATAAATACCTCAAGGTCAAGTCCATCTGGCTTTTTCTCTGCCATGAGCTTTATTTCGTCAATAGATAGTTCACGAGGTAAGACAACTCTGCTAAACCCTGCATTTAAAGCAGATTCAAGCCCCATTGAAAATGAGCAGTTGCCAAGGGTAGAGAGATGAAACTCTCCTTTAAATCCAACATTGCGTGCAATCTCAATAAGCCCAGGGTCTTGTATGATTAGAGCGTGTGGACGGACATATTTGGCAATTTTAGCAATCATCCGTGATGCCTGTTCAAGCTCGTTATTTTTAACAAGTGAGTTAAAAGCAACATAAAGTTGGACATTTTTGCTTCTTGCCAAAGCATTAAGCCTTGAAAGCTCCTCAATACTAAAATTTTCAGCCTCCATTCTGGCTGAAAAATTTTTTAACCCGCAGTAAATAGCATCTGCCCCAGCAGCAATAGCAGCAAGAAATGAATGTCTATCACCTGCTGGGGCAAGAATTTTAGGCTTAGATGTTTTTATATTATTCATTAATTTTGAACTCTATTTCACTTTTGCAATTTTTAGCTTCTGTCCTAAAACTCGTACTTTTTTTAGTATCTTGAATACGGATTCGGGCATACCTTCCGGAAGATCAACTGTGGTATAATTTTCGTGAATCACAACATTATTAATGAATTTACCATCTAAACCAGCTTCATTAGCAATTGCCCCAACAATATCTCCAGCTTTTACGTTGTGAATATCACCAACATCTAATTTAAATCGCTCCATTCCTTTTGCAACTTGGGGCATCATTTTATCACTTTTTGAATCAATTTTACCTTTCTTTGCCTCTTTTTTTATTTTATCTTTTACTTCTTCTTTTGTTTTATATTTTATATCTTTACTTGTCTTATCTTTTGAGTCGTCTTTCACCATTTCTTCTAATTTTCTTTTTTTAACCTTAATGACTTGAACAGGCTCTTTTTTCTCATAGGATTTTTCTTGCAACCTATGCTTTTTCTTTTTGGGCTCTAAATTATCTATAGATGCGTATTCTATTATTGGCGAATCAATAGAATCAATTTGAACATACTCTTTTTTGTCATAAGATTTTTCTTTTAACCTATGTTTTTTCTTTTTTGGTTCTAAATGATCTACAGATGTATAATCCGGTTTTGCTAAATCAATAGCATTATCAAGACTCTTATTCTCAGATTCAGTAAGAAATAATGGTTTGCCTCCATTAACCAAAATGGCAAGTGCCGCAGCAATATCCAACAATGGAATATCTTGCTCTTGCTGATACTCTTCAATAAGTTCGCGAAACTGTGATATTTCTTCAGATGCCACTTTATCTGTAATACGCTGCTTAAAGGCAGAAATACGTTTATTGGTGATTGCTCTTTTGCTTGGCAAGCTCATCATCTCAATTTTCTGACGTGTTGTTTTTTCAATAACCTTTAGCATCCACATCTCTCTTTGAGAGACAAATAGAATAGCATCACCACTTCTTCCCGCTCTTCCAGTTCTTCCAATTCGATGGATATAAGATTCAGCCTCTGTTGGAATATCATAATTTATAACATGGCTTATACGATCAACATCTAATCCTCTTGCTGCTACATCAGTTGCTACAACAATATCGATTTTACCATTTTTGAACCGCTCAATTGTTCGCTCTCTTGATTTTTGGGCAATATCGCCATTTAATGCCTCTGTTGCATATCCGCGAGCCTCTAATTTCTCAGCAAGTTCAACAGTCGCAGTTTTTGTACGGACAAATACAAGAATAGCATCAAAATCCTCAGCTTCGAGAATTCGTGTAAGTGCATCAAGTTTATCAGTTCCTTTGACCATCCAGAAACGCTGACGTATTGTGTCAGCAGTCATGGTTTTAACTTGAATCGTAATCTCTTCAGGATTTTTCAGATACTGACGGGCGATAGAGCGGATTGCTGGTGGCATTGTAGCTGAGAATAGTGCCATCTGACGATCTGGAGGTGTCTGTTCAAGTATCCATTTGACATCATCAATAAAGCCCATTCTGAGCATCTCATCAGCTTCATCAAGAACCAAGCAGGTTAGCTCACTTAAGTCTAATGTGCCGCGTTTCATATGATCCATTAATCGTCCGGGAGTTCCAACCACAACATGGAGTCCACGCTTTAGTTGCTTGAGCTGGACCTCATAAGATTGTCCACCATAAATCGGGAGAACATGAAAATCTTTCATACGGGCAGCATAACCTTTAAACGATTCTGCCACTTGAATTGCAAGCTCTCTTGTTGGAGTAATTACAAGCACTTGTGGATTTTTCTTTTTAAGATCAATACGAGATAAAAGTGGAAGGGCAAATGCAGCAGTTTTACCAGTTCCTGTTTGAGCTTGACCTACAACATCTTTTCCAGACATAACGTGAGGAATAATTAAAGATTGAATAGATGTTGGTGTTTCGTATCCAATGTCATCTAATGCTTTTAATACTGTCTTAGACAAACTCATTGAATTAAAACCAGATTCATCTATGTTTGATATACTAAATTCATTTACACCTGATAAATCAGATTCCTTGTTGCTTTCTTCTTTGGGCATTATATAATAACCTTTAAAATATAAAAATATCATTAAGTGGATTAAAACTTCTTGAAAATTTATTGATAATATTGTTTTTTTAGTAAATTCACAATGTTTTTTTAACTACATAGAGATACAGGAGGCTCTTATTATGAAAAAGCAGTCATTAAATTTGATTATGATTTTATCCGTTTTTTTCTCTATTTTTATCTTTAAAACGATACCTTGTAGTGCGGAAGATTATGCTGGAAAATTGGTTTTTTCAGAAGGAACTGTTCTTTTTTCTCTTGACAAGGGTAACTCTTGGGCTGCTGTAACTCCAGCAATGGAGTTTCCTGAAGGTGCATACATAAAGGTAGGTTCTGACGGACAGGCAGCTTTGATGTTAAATGACAGGTCCCAAATACGTCTCTCCGCAGGCTCTGTGCTATATTTAAAAAAACGAGGCTCTGCTCCTGATGAGAAGGTTAACAAACCTGGAGTTCTTGAGATGTTCTCTGGTAAATTATGGTTTAGAAATAAACGCAAAGGTTCTAAACCTGTGTTTGAAACGCCTGTGATTTCAGCAAGTATAAGAGGAACTGAGATGGCTTTAGATGTTGCTAATGACGGTTCTGCCAATATTACAGTGCTTGAAGGTCAGGTAAGATGCACAAACTCACAAGGTGAGGCTGTAATTGGAAGAGGTGAAGGTGTTACATCAAAAAAAGGGGAAGCTCCTATAATAACAAAGTTACTTAAACCAGAAAAGAGTGTCCAGTGGCTTCTCTTGACACCCGATATAAGAGGCCCTGCTGATGAAGAGAGTAAAGTAGAAAATAAAATTGAAAAAGATGGTATGTTTGCTGCTGAAAAAGCTATGGAGCTTTTTATTCAAGGAGAAGACAGCTCTCTTGAAACAGCACGAAATGCAGTAAAACTTGCCCCAAACAGAGCCTCAACTTATGTAGCATTAGCAACTATTCTACAATCAAAAGGACAATTTGAAGAGGCGTTAGAGAATGCAGAAAAAGCCAGAACTTTTGATCCTATTTCTGTCCCAGCTTTGGTAAGAACCGTTGAGCTTCTGTTAGGGCTTGATAAAGTTAATAATGCGGAAAATTTAGTGTTCTCTTATAACAATTCAAATAAAGAAGTATCAAATAAAGATGTTAGAATATCAATGTTGCAAGGCTATATCTCACTTATAAAACTTGATTCAAAAAGAGCAGAAAACCTATTTAAGCAAGCTATTGAGAAGAAAAGAGATTTAGCTTCTGCTTATTTAGGTCTTGGACTTGCATTATATCATCAAAAAAGAACTGCCGAAGGTCTTGAAAATATGGAAAAAGCGTGCCTTCTTGATCCTCTTGCTGCATATCCTCACAACTATCTTGCTAAAGCTCAATACGAGCTTGGAGAGAGATACGAGGCTGAAATTGAATTAAAACGTGCGTCAACCCTTGACCCTTACGATCCTACCCCTCACATGTATCTTGCAACCATTCTTGCTGACACCTACAGACCCGGAGAAGGCATAAAAGCTTTAGAAAAATCAATAAGCCTTAATGATAATAAATTAATGACCCGTTCACGCTATCTGCTTGATCAAGACAGAGCTTCAAAAAACATCTCTCTTGCATGGTCGCTCACGACAATGGGTCTTTATGAATGGGCAGATGCAAAGGGTGATCAAGCTGTATGGGACGATGAATCAAATAGTAGTGCATATATTTTTAGAGCTTCAAGAGCCCAGATTATGGGACAAGTTGATGCAGATACCATTGGAGACATGAAGCGGGCTGACCTTTTAAAACCCGTTAATGCTAATACATACTCAAGTTATAATAATTATCAGAATCTTCTTGAAACTCCTGAAATTAAAGGAAATATTAACTTAAATATCGGCACAGATAATACAGGGGTTGGCATAGTAAATCTAAACGGCGGCAATTCAACGGTTGCGTTTAATGGCTCTGGAGGCTATAGAACTACAGACGGACCTTTTGAAGGAACAGGGAAATCATCTTCTCAAGGTATGGTAAGTGTTAAAAAAGAGCTTGCTTATGGTCATCAGGTGCTTGCAGAAGCTCGTGCTATCAAAGGAGATATTGAAGATATTTCATCATGGCAGGACGCTCTTGTCGAGCCTGCAAACATTGATAATGATTACGATATGCTTTCAGGCTCAATTGGTTACCACTGGCATCAGGGAGCAGGTAAAGATTTGATGGCTCTTTTGCAGTCTCAAAAGAGAGATACTGACTCAACTATTCTTTTCCAAAAATACATGTCTCCTGTTGTAGGCACTCTTTTTAACCATAAAAAACTTATGGAAGATGGTAAAACATCAAGAGCTGAAATGGTTCAGTTATTCAGATTTGGAAACCAAAGTGTTGGAGATCATAAATTTTCTGCAGGTGTTGCTCAATCAAAAACAGAATCTTCATGGAACTCGGAAGATTCTGTTTACTATGATAC